>DAIDIB010000027.1 GCA_027459575.1 Gammaproteobacteria bacterium
AGCGCAGCGAGAAAAAAACGTCATTCCCGCGGAGGCGGGAACCTACCAGTCCGTGGTTACCGTATCACCGATGGAGTAGAGTCAGGCATGGGTCCCCGCCTTCGCGGGGATGACAAACATCGCTCCCCGGATGAGGAAAGCACTCATCCGGGCTACGCGACTGCAGTTTCTTCTTCAGGCTCGTCAACATCACTAGCAAGCTGCTGTTGCGCCCACTCAGTAACGGCAACATGGCTAACTTTGCCAGAGCCTAACAGCAGCATTTCTTTAATAGCAAGAATTTTCTTGGGAATGGAAATCTCCGGCATTTGTTGCTTAAGCGCATGAGCAACAACTTCCTCTCGCGTGGCTTTCAAATTGGTAGTCACCAACACCACCTGCTCACCCTTCCGCGGGTGTGGCAAACTAATAACCGCATGTTGAAAATCCGGCCACAGTAAATTGATCTGCTGCTCAACCATCGGCAGCGACACCATCTCACCGCCAATTTTCGCAAAGCGTTTTACACGACCCTTTATAGTGATATAGCCCTCTTCATCCACTGAAACAATATCACCCGTATCATGCCAGCCATCTTTAGGCGGCTGAATAACACCCGGCGCATTCGCCAGTAAATAACCGCTCATAATATTGGGACCACACACTTCCAGCACACCACCTTCACTAATCCCCTCAACTGGGCGCAAACGATATTGAATGCCGGGCATAAAGCGCCCTACCGTGCCAAGCTGGTTGTGCATCGGTGTGTTAACCGCCAGCACCGGCGAGGTTTCCGTCACCCCATATCCCTCAAAAATACGCACACCAAATTTTTTCGCCCAAATGTTAATGGTTTCTTCACGCAACTTTTCCGCGCCGGAAAAAATATAACGCACGCTGTAAAAGTCATAGTGATGTGCGTATTTGGCATAACCCGTTAAGAAGGTATCGGTGCTGAATAAAATCGTGGCGTTAATGTCGTAAGATAATTCAGGCACGATGCGGTAATGTAACGGTGAAGGATATAAAAACACCTGCACACCGGACAACATCGGCAATAACACACCTGCCGTCAAGCCAAAGGAGTGAAACATTGGCAACACATTTAATATTTTATCAGTAGAAGTGAAATCCACACACGCGCCGATCTGGAAACGGTTGGCTTGAATATTTTTGTGCGACAACACCACGCCTTTTGGCGAGCCTTCCGAGCCCGAAGTAAACAATACCACCGCTGGCAGATTCGCATCAAAATCTTTTTGCTTTTTAGCTAACTTGTTAATTTTGCGATAGGCGAAACGTGGCGCGAGAGAAAACAACAACCCTTTCAACTTTGCCCACGTGCCAACTTGCGACCGCAAGCTTTCAAGATAAATAACATTAACACCCGCATTTTGCATGGCGGCAACTAATTCCTCCAGCTGCGCCACCTTGATAAATTTTTCCGCGGTATAAACAGTTTTAATACGGCCAACTTCGCACGCCAGCAACACGTTCTTGATACCAGAAGAAAAATTAATCATAGCTGGTACGCGGTGATATGCCTGCATGGCAAAAAACACTACTACGGTTGAAGTCAGATTCGGCAGCAATACACCGACATTTTCGCCTGATTCAGTCTGCTTCGCGATTAAACCGCCCAAAATAAATGAACGCAGGATAAATTGTTGATAACTGACCGGAACGCGATCCGTGTCTTCCACGCATTTATGTCTGCTGCCATGCATCGCTTTGGCATCCAGCAATGCATTAAATAAGGTTTGATGATAACCACTGCTGGAAAAAATCATGTCTCGCATCAAATCATACAACTTTAAGCCGATTTGTTGTCTGCGCTGTCGTCCTTTTATTTCCCCAGGTATACCTAATTCTTGCACGGGAAAAATAGTGAGCGTCACTTTTGGCATCCAGCGTATACGCACTTTGCCGCGCAAACGGGAAAAATGTGAATACTGCGCGCCTTGAATGTGCACTGGCAACAGCTTGGCTTCCGCTTTATCAGCCGCCAATCCTGGCGCTTCATAAATTTTCATCAGAGTACCCGTCATGGTCAGACGACCTTCAGGGAAAAACACGCAGCGTTTGTCTTGTTTGATAAAATCAATGAATGACTTCAGTGCCATCGGATCGGCAGGATCCATCTGGAAAGTATCTACCAGCGGTAAAAATAATTTAATCCATTTTTTCTTGATAGTAAGCGGATCGACTACATAAGCGAGACGATCGGGTAAAAAAGCGGCGAGCAATGCAGCATCTATATAAGAGGTATGGTTGGCGATAATAATAAAACGATTACCCGCTTTTTCATAATTCTCCAATCCTATCACATCAACCTGATATACAAATTTCAAAACGGACTGTAACAATGACTTTAACAACACTTCCGGCAACAGACGACAAATATATAGCGCGACCACGCCATTAAAGATAGCGACCGCCAAAAATAACTGGCCAACCGTTAAGCCCAGCTTCAACAGCAACACAGTAACCAGCGAAGAAATAATAACGACCAACGCATTAATCACATTACTGCTAGCGATCACGCGCGCGCGATGAGCGGGATTACAGCGCTGTTGTAAAATTGCATAGAGTGGCACCGTGTACAAACCACCACAGGCACCAATGGCGACTAAATCGAGCAACATACGCCAGCCATTAAATGTAGCCAGCAACTGCGTGGGTTGCGCAAGCTGATGAGGCGCACCCAAGTGCGAGAAAATACCGGCAAAATACAAATCGATCGAAAAAATAGTCATGCCAAGCAGGGCTAGTGGCACAAAGGTCGCTTGCACGCGTCCTTTCAGCAATCGATTACAATAAAGCGCCCCCAAGCCAATACCAATGGAAAATGCCGCGACAAATAACGCGCCGACCATTTCGTCCGCGTACAAAATTTTGTGTGTATAAGAAGGTAACTCAGCAAAAAATACAGTGCCGACCACCCAAAACCAGGAAATGCCTAAAATTGATAAATAAATATCCCAACGATCACGGGAATATAAAATGAGCCTTATGGTTTCTTGAACAAAATTATAGTGAACTGCAAGACCCTGATTATGCATGCCGGATTTTGGAATATACATGCTGGCAAAAAATCCACAGGCCGCGGCTAAACATAAAATACCCGCGAATAATTGTTCGTAACCCGGCTTGACAATGAGAATACCGCTAAACACAGCGCCAAATAAAAGCGCCGCGCAGATGCCAGCTTGCATCAAACCATTACCACCGATAAGCTCATCTTCCATTAGATGTTCGGGCAAGATAGCGTATTTAACCGGCCCCATGAAGGCCGCCTTTACGCCTAGCAAAAATAAAGCGATAGCCATCAGTGTGATGTTATGCGCGGCCAAAGCCGCTGCCGCGAGTATCATGATGATCGCTTCCACGAGCTTGATACCTCGTATCACCACCGCTTTTTCATATTTATCCGCGACCTGCCCGGCATACGCTGAAAATAAAAAGAAGGGCAGAATGAATATTCCCACCGCCAAGGCGGCCAGACGGTGGAAATTGGACTCAGTGTGGTGCATAACGCGATAGCCAATCATGATCACCAGCGCGTTTTTAAACACGTTATCGTTAAAGCTGCCAAGTAACTGGCTGATAAATAATGGAAAAAATCGACGCGATTTTAATAGCTGGAGTTGGCTCTTGTAGTTCATTTTTCGCTTAGCCCGTCATCATAAAAACCTGTACAGGATACTACAAAGTGGTGGCGGGAGAGTAGCCCGGATGCATGTCATCCCCGCGAAAGCGGGGATCCATGGAAGGCTTTCCGTTTGAAATGGGTCCCCGCCTTCGCAGGGATGACAGCCCTTATTAACAACTACCTGTATCAATGCCTACTTTGGAGAAAGCCAAATGCACAGCAGTCGCATCATAGCCATAATCCTTCGTAGCAGCCAGCACACCACAAGCCGCCTCATTAAGCGTCGTCATGCTGGACGTCCAGTAGTTCATATTCGCTTTCACCCAAATGTTGAACGCCTTATGAATGTCCCAACCTTTGGAAGTCGCCATCAGATAAAACGCTTTGTTGGTAATACCACCACCCGCGTGTGATTCCGTCGCGTCAAAATCTTTCAGATTATCAATGGAACGACCATCTTTGGTTGGATTATCCATGTAACGCATCGCGCCTTCATTTTTCCAGACATCACGCGCAAGTGCCCATACTTGTTCGCCTGTCGCGTAGTATTGCACCGCAGCAGCCGCCATATCAGAGAACGATTCATGCAACGCGCCCATCTGTGGTTTAGAGTAATCGATATTGGAATGCAGCTCAGTGAAACCATGGCTGATTTCATGCGCAGTCACATCCATCGATGTTAAAGGATAAAATAATTTGTCGCCGTCACCAAATGTCATCTGCTTGCCATCCCAGAAAGCATTATCAAACTTTCTTCCATAGTGCGTGCGCAATACCATTTTCATTGGCGAGCCATCTTTATTGACGAGCGGAGATATTCCGTACCAATCGTGATACATGTTTTTCACCATCATTGCGCCATAAAAGGTATCAAGACTTGGCGAATAAGCGCCATTCATTTCATCGCCTTTCCAGCGCGTACCAGCTGAATCATTACTTAGCCAGTAGATATCACCATGATTCGCCGACTTGCCACATACGCCGGTAACCAATTCACTGTCATAGGAAACGTCGCGCACTTCGATATCTTTATTGTTGCTAAGCGCGCAAGCGGATATTTTGTATGAAACGCCGCCGTATTCACGCACTATATCTTCATGTTCTATTTCAAATGACGGCAAATGGCCTGGCTGGCCATCATAAAAACGCTGGCCTACTTTTTCGTTACCACCAATACCACCTCCCATCACCATTTCCGGCTGTGGTTGTTGCTGATCTTGCCCGTGCAGCTTGCTATAAATCACCTGATCCCACTTGCGATAAACACGCAAATTGCTGGCATCCATCATTAAATTAGGGCGGTGCGCGCCAGTAAGGTGATTGTCATGATAAAACGTCACATGGAAAGCATAATGCGCCAGACTTTTTTCATCGACGTACACAACTGTTTCCACAGATTCATCCGTGAATTTAGTACTGGCGGGTAAATGATTTTCCCGACGATAATCAGCTTGCGCTTGTTGCAAGGCTTTTTGTTGTTGCGCTTCTGTAAATGTGCTTTGAGGCGCCGCTGCCAGATCACGCTCCAAACCTTGATAGACCACACCATTTACCGATGGCTTCAGGCCACCACGCGTATTTGTTTTAGGTGTATGCACGACTGAAGTGGCATTCCACACGGGATATTTGCCAAACATTTGCTGCATACGCGCGTGCGAGGTTTTATTGAAATCTACGTTCACACTCGTTTGCTTTAATTGCACGCCAGCCATGCTTCGTGGAACGCCTACTGGTTGGTGGCGCAAATCAACGACCGTTGCCGCCGAAACAATATTCGCCGCTAGCAAACCTGATACCAGAACTGTTAACTTGTGCTTCATTGTGTTACTCCTTTATTTTCGCTTTTGATACTCAACTGTGTTTTCCACGTAAGAAAATCCTGTGACGGGATTTCCGTTGTATTGCCCTTTTGCCGCATGCGCGCCTTCCCAAAATCCGTTGCTATTCTGATTAGACGCATATGAATCAAGAGAAACCTGTAAATTTAGTGGATTAATTGTCACATCATAACGTGCCGGATAATGTGAATGTTCGTCACGTTCGCTGGTTTGAATATCAATATCCGCTGTATAAAAACGCGAATCATCCGGCATGATAATATTCGCCAACTTTCTGATTACTTTTTTGGTTTTTCCATCGATTAACTCAAACGCGCTAAAATCCATTCCATTATCGAGTTGCGCGCAAGTCCAAATCCAGCGTTTTTTAGGCGTCAAAACAAAATCACCCCATTGATGGTCCATCCACGACGAACTACCATCACCCTCAATATTATGTAGAACTTCACCAATATCGATCATACCCACTGTGCGCATGCGGACGTTGGAGTAATAGTAAGTGTTGGTATTATCATACATGTCCAGCAAGCCCGTTTTATTTATCGACAGTGGCGCTTTGCTGGGGGTCACGGATAACATCATTGACAGTTTATGCGCTAATTTCGGCACTTCAAGATCTTTCATGATGATGTAATACGAAGATTGATCTTTGCCAAGTTGAAATTTGTCGCCGAGTCGAACATCCAGTTTATCTGTGGAAAATTTTGCATCTTTACCAAAAAATAACTTTGTCACCCCATAAACCGCTTGGGTTTTAAGATCTGTTAACTGCATCATCAACACCGCATCAGGCCTCGCTTTGCCCGGCGACGGAATAATATGAAACACCGCGATAAAATAACCAAATTGCCGACCCATATTGGTCGTCAGCTTGCCGCTGAAATACCACCATTCCGTCAGGTTTTTTATTTGATAAGGTACATTAGCATGATGCCCAGCTTCGTCACGGGGGAATTCGATGGGGTAGTAAGGTAGATTTGCGAACACTGAAACAGAAAATAAACTAATAAACAGAAATAAAATCGACGCTTTCAGCTTTTTCATCCATTTCATGCGCAACCTTCCATTTAGGTCAACTTATTGCGACGGAAGATAGCACATTTTTCAGGAAGCACAAAGAATAGCTTGAAGGGTTTCATCTTGAAAACCCATTATTAAAAAGTTACATAAATTATCCTAGAAACGGCAGTTGAACGCGAGCGTCACGCCGCGTTTCAACTGCCGTTTGTAGGATTATCGGTAATTTCGTGCCAGGGAGATTTAGATCCAACAAAAATATTCGCGATGGGACGACTGCCGTGGCCTTGGTCAAGACCACCACGGTTTCTGCGGCGTTTTACCTCAACCTAATAAGACTTACTGCGCGGAATCAAATGCCAGTGATTCGTCCGACACCGGCTTCCACTCTGCTTTTTTGTAGTTATATATTAGAAACGGTGGCAAACAAAATGCGATAACACCGCCGGCTAATAGCAACTCATAAGTGGCGAGATTACCGACATTAATTGATGCAGGTGGGACAAAGCCTAAAATAATGGCACCGATGCAGGCAAAAATGCCCATCGAGCCAAACAGCCAGATACCGACATTGCCAAACGGTACGCGATAAGAGCGGGCGACGTGGGGTTTGCTGTAGCGTAAATAGATGGCTGCGATGAAGAATAAAACGTACATGAGCATGGCGAGCTGCGCGGTCATGGCGGTTAATAGCCAGTAGGAACTGCTGACGGAGGGCATGAATAAAAACACGGAACATAAAACCGTGCAAATCGCGCCTTGCATTAACAGAATAACGACTGGTGAACCGTGTTTATTTACTTTGCCAAAGACCGGCGGCATGCTGCCGTCAAGTGCTGCGACTAGCAAACCTTTGGTGGGGCCAATAATCCAGGTTGCTACGCCGGCAATTCCACCGATAACCATGAACAAGGCTGTAACGGGCAACATCCATGACATACCATAACTTTCAAAAAATAAACCGAATGCCTGTATCAAGCCAGTGACAACATTAAGCGATTTTTGTGGCACGACAATCGCGATAGATAAGGAACTTAGCACCAGGCTCGACAATATAATGACCGCGGAATAAAAAATAGCGCGCGGGAAAACATAGCCTGGCTGCGCCACTTCATCCGCGTGTGAGGCGGATACTTCTACGCCAACTAAACCGAACAACACCGCTAATAGGAATGACATGTTGTCAAAAGTAGTTAAATTGGGAATGAGTTGATCGCTAGTGAAATGAATTTGCAATGGACGGCCAAGACCAATCCATGCCGCGCCTAGCGCGATGATGATCAGCATGGGAATGAGCGTGCCGAGTAATGCGCCAATGGTGCTGACAAGGCTGGATAATTTGATGCCGTAAAAATTAACGATAGTGGCTGCCCACAGTGTGGCAAGAATAGTGCCGAGCATAAAAAATTTGTTTTCGGCGAGCGAGGGTTGTACCAGATAAGCTACCGTGCCGGCGATAAACGCTAAAATAGTAGGATACCAGACGATGTTGTAAATCCATTGCAGCCAGATCACGACGAATCCCCAGCGTTCGCCGAATGCTTCGCGAACCCAGACGTAGATGCCGCCTTTGTTGGGCCATGCAGTGGCGAGCTCAGCGGAGATAAATGCGACAGGCAGGAAGAAAATGAGCGCAGCGAAGGCGTAATAGAAAATGAGCGCTGAGCCGAAAGTGGCGCTAAAAGGAAGCGTGCGCAAGCTGTCGACCGCGATAACGTTGATCATGGTGATGGCGAAGACGCCAAGTAGTTTTTTAGTTTGCGTTTGCAACATACACACCTCTTTATTGTCATTCCCGCCCCCGATAAAAGCATTCGGGGGCAGGCTGCAACGGGATCTTTTGGAGATCCCCGCTTCCGCGAGGATGACCCTATTTTTTATCTTCTTCATCATCTTTCTGGTAATGCGTGGAACCTTTTGGTTTTGGCGCCGTACCCAGTGGTGTTGGTCTAAAACCCGCGCCTTTGCCCGCACCACCACCTTGCTGTTCTGGCTGTTTGGGAGCAGATTCAGCCTCCATTTTGGAGGTATCCAGCTCATCCACCACTTCATCAAACTCATAAATACGATAAATCGTTTGAATTTTCATTTGCACATCTTTTTTCGCTTCGTGCTGCATGAATTCACGCGCTTTTGCCAGCGCGCTAAATGATTCCGCGATAGTTTCCGTGCCACGACCATATTGTTTGGTTACTTTAAAAAGCATGCGCACTCCTCAAACTCACACTACTCTCATCATCTTTATAGGATTGGCGATCTTTAGGCAACAGATCATCGTTCTTAATAATACATAGAAACAGCTTATTAAAACAGGCTTGCGTGTCGCCAATCTCTTTATTAAAAGATTGAAACGCGCCTGGATAAACTTGCACAACATGTTCGGCAATTGTATCGCATAATTCGAATTTATCTTTATAATGAAAGAGATAACCTGCTAACTCAAATGGTTCCTGCTCACTTGCCTCATCTGGAATTGGCTTAAACCTGACATCCTTGATGATCTCTTTTAGAAACTCTAAAGCACTGATTTTATTCCTGCGCTTGCCATTTTGTGACCAGATAGACTCAATAAATGTGCCATCTTCGCGCGTATAATCGCCTTCTATTTTTCGGATATGCATATTAATTTCATCGATTAACTCATCCAGACTAGCAGGCGTGGTCGTCAAGGTGTTCGCATAATAATAGCTGGGCGCGGCCTGTAGCGCGGGTAACAGCCCTAATTCCACATCACTAGCATCATCTATCAAGATCGGTTCCGTTACTTGCGGCTTGGGCCCTGCCAGTTTAGACACAATCTTGGGCACCACAAACGCCGCCGCAATAATCAACGCAATACCTAGAATGCCTAACGGAACAGCCAAAGCAAGTGACATGGCGGTGAACATCATCAACAACATAAACGCCGTGGAAACCAACGTGCCCACACCTGCAAACAACCCGTGGGTAAGCGCGAGATGTTTAAAATAATATCTCATTAAGGGATCATCCGTTAAACGGGATTTAATACCAAAATAAGTCGCGCGAGCTAAATTAACGAGCGGATCAATAAACATTGATACAAACAACATCGTGGTGCCAACAGACATGCTGACAGCTATAAAAGCGACAACCACTGCAAAATAGTATGCTAAATAGAATGTGCTATATAAAAAATTCGCGACTTTGCCTCTGTTTTTATTGGCGGAATCATCAAACTCAACTATCGAAAATGCCCAAGCGCCAAATGCAACGATGACACTGACCAAAAATAAATACTGTCCGTTGGCACGAAAAAATTCGGCGATAACACTGCACAATCTGCCGAGCGCGACAAACCAGGAAATGCCAATACCCGCTTTCACTATATCCATTTTGCGATTAGCGGCTTTCATTTCATTCTCGGGACGAGAGCGTCCTTTTAGTCTTTCTTGTAATTCTCGAGTGTTCACGTTTTTGTGTCCTTTTTGGATGATCCCTAGCCGGGGAAATAGGATAACAGCGGCTGATTAAGTCAGTCTTAACATTGGGATAGGATTGAAAATATTTTTTCGTTGAGCTTGGCGGCCGTTGCAACAATCCCATTTATGCGTATGTTTTTATTATTAAAAACAAATGGTTGCCTAGTTTTGTCGCTAACCTTACCACCCGCCTCTTGTACAAGCAATACGCCCGCCGCGATATCCCACTCACTTTTGGGGCCCAGACTAAAAGTGGCATGAGCTCTTCCAGCGGCCAATAAGGCTAGCTTATAAGCAATAGAGCCTATTTGCACCACTTCGCAGTCTGGCTCGAATTTGGCCCATTCGCCACGGCGATATTCTGAACGGCTGGCGAGTAAACGAAGTTTTTCATTGGGATGGGTCCCCGCCTGCCCGGGGATGACAGCATTTGCGTGGATGACAGCATCGTTGAGCCATGCACCTCTGCCTTTTATGGCGTAAAACAATTCATTGGTCGCGGGATTGAAAACTGACGCTAATGCAGGAACACCCTGATCAACCAATGCTACCGATAAAGCATACTCCGGCACACCCGCGGCAAATTCACGTGTGCCATCAATGGGATCCACAATCCACACGCGCTGTCGTGTTAAGCGCTCAGCGTCATCCACCGTTTCTTCAGATAACCAACCATCCGCAGGAAACGCGCCTAATAAAGCATTTTTCAAAATATCGTTAGCACGCAAGTCCGCAATCGTCACAATATCATTATTCGCTTTGGTTTTAATTTCCAATTGTGATTCTTGCAGTTGTCGCACCGCTTCGCCTGCTTCTCGCATGACCGCAAGCAAAATATCTTTCTCTTTTTTCAGGTAACTCGTGCCCATCGCTTTTGCTCTCGTTTTTCTGTTCTGCGTTTGCGGAAAAAATTATCTACCATGCGTAATGGATAAATTAACTTCCATGGCAATGATTTTTGAATCTGTCTTAATTGCCGTTGCAACGATTTGCCGTCATTTAAAATGGTATTGATATATTGATGCATAGGCTCAATTTGTTGATAGGCTATCATAAGCTGCTGCCAGGCAAGGGTAAAGGCTTCATCGCCTAAAGATAGCTCGCCAGATGCCGTACGGAGCAACAAATCATATACTTGCGTGCAAAGCGGGCTCACTGCCATCACCGCTTCTTTCGCCAGATCTTCCTGATTAAAACTATAATGGCGCAATTTTTTATCTAGAAACTCGTTGGCGTAAGCATTGATTGCCGCCTCATCACGGGGCAGCGTTATGCCAAGACTCGTGCGCATATGCTCCAGTTGCTGCTCTGGCTGCTGCAGCATTAGTTCATAAGACACGATGACACGGTTTTTATCTTGTGTTTGATTAATAACACGCACCAGATAATCCAGCCATGCGATTAAGCCATGTTCGATATCATGATCGTTAAATTTTTGATTGGAATGCGCGCGTGACAAAGGATGACGTAAGGCAATGATATAATTTTCCTTGAGGTTCAATTTGGCGAACACCGACTGCCAGAATGGCAGCATTTCACCAGTGCGTACATCTTTAAAACCCCACTGATCTGAACTGCCTATGCGCTGTTGCAATAATTTTTCCGCAGTTACATGCAGTTCACGTAATCGCTTACCCACACTGGTATCTTCTTGCAATTTTTTCGCGCTAATAATTTTATCGCCATTAATGTGCGTCGCGGTGCGGTTAATGCCATACATGATATCAATGTCTTCCCAAAAACCTTTGGGGTTGATATTGCGCGCAGGTTGTAAATTACCATCCAGACCAATACCAAGCGCTTGCAGCGCTCGTGTGATGGCGCTCGTACCGCTGCGGGGCAATCCCAACACGACATAAATATTTTTCACTGTAGATATCCTAACAGTTTAATTTGTTTAATTAGCAACTCAATCGCCGCTTCCGGTGTTAACGAAGCGGTGTTGATGGTAATTTCCGCGGAAGTGGGTTCTTCGTATGGATCGCTGACGCCGGTGAATTGTTTAATTAAACCTTCTCGTGCTTTTTTGTATAAACCTTTTCGATCTCTGTTTTCACAAATCGAGAGTGGCGTAGCGACATAGACTTCTATAAACCCGCCGACTTCTTTAATCATTTGTCGCACTATTTCCCTAGGACGCGCAAATGGCGAGACGAGCGCGCAAATCACGATGCCACCGTGTAGCGTGATTTCTTTTGCTACGAAACCCACTCGCGTGACGTTTTGTTCCCGGTCTTCGCGGCTGAATCCCAACCCATGTGACAAATGGGTGCGAATGACATCGCCATCCAGAATAGTGACTTGTCTGCCGGACATTTCCCGTAATTTGAGTGCCAGCGCGTTGGCGAGCGTAGATTTGCCGGAGCTGGGCAACCCCGTCATGAATACAGTGAAGCCTTGCTTGTGGCGTGGCGGGTGTGATTTGCGCAATTCTTCCATTACGGCGGGATATGAAAACCATTCAGGAATTTCTGTTCCTTTTTGCAGGCTACTGCGTAACTCGGTACCTGAAATTGACGCGGGTATTTCGTCTTTGGGAAACTCGTCAATAGCAAAATATTTTTTCTGCGCGTGGCTATAGACCATTTCCTGAAACGGCACAATTTCAACGCCCATTTCTTGTTGATGTTTCAATGCCAACTCTTGCGCCGCATACGGATCATAAAAATTATCTCCGGCCTTGTTTTTGCCTGGGCCAGCGTGATCTCGTCCGACAATAAAATGGGTGCAGCCATAATTTTTACGAATAAGCGCGTGCCAGACGGCTTCACGAGGGCCGGCCATACGCATCGCGAGTGGCAATAGACTTAGCTTGGCTGAGTTAAGCGGATAGGTTTTCATCACGTGCTCGTAGCAGCGCACGCGTGTGTAATATTCAATATCGCCGGGTTTGGTCATTCCCACCACAGGATGTATCAACAGCTTCGCGCCTGTTTGCTGCGCCGCGCGAATAGTTAATTCCTGGTGCGCGCGATGCATGGGATTGCGGGTTTGAAACGCGACGATTTTTTTCCAGTCATTTTGCCTGAAATACTGCTTCAATTTATCTGGCGTAAAGCGTAAATGGGTAAAATCGTAGTGATGTGGCAGTGATATGCAGGTGACTTTACCGCCCACATACACATCCTGTGTCTGATGATAAAGATAATGCACGGCAGGGTGACTATCATCTATGGTACCAAAAACCGTTTGCGCTTCGCGTTCGCGGTCCACCAGCCAGCAATCTTCTATTTTAAGTGTGGCGAGCAATAAACCTTCCGCGTCACGTAGTGCGACTTCTGCCCCTTGTTCCAGTGTTTCAGCTGTTTTTCTATCGACGTCAAATGTGACGGGGATAGGCCAGAATGTACCGTCCGCTAATCGCATCTTATCTAGCACACTATCGTAATCGGCTTTGTTCATAAAACCATTCAATGGCGCAAAGCCGCCATTCATTAATAATTCCAAATCGCATGTTTGTCGTTGTGTCAATGTTAACGACATCAAAGACTGCGCGATTTTATCATTGGGTTCTAGCGTTGCTTGCGACTTCATGTCAGCCTCCTGCTAATTTTTTTGCTAATGCATAACTTTGTTTACGAATTTCGGGTACAGCTGTGCATTCCCATGCGACGCCTTTTACTGGCGGTCCTAGCGTGTAAAAACAGTTTGAAATGTTTCCTGCGGCATCGCGCATTTCGCCGCTTGTGGTTGCCGCAAAACCTAGCGCTAATGGATCAAGCGCCGCGATGCCGCGCTGGGTAAGTGATTGCACCAAATGCGAGCCGGTTTTACTTATGTCCATAGCTGGGCCCATACAATTTATCAGCCAGTCAATTTTAATTTTTTCTTCTTTTTTTGTATTTCGTAGCAGAATGGTGGCGGCATTGTTTTCCACGTATTGCACTCTTCCTGCCATGGTGTGTAACTGCCTACGTTGCACTAGCTCATCTAAAATAACTATTAATCTATTGTGTACACGGTGGCGATGCACATTCCAGTAGGGCAACATATGCCGTATGAAGCGTTTCTTATCGGTCAGGCTGGCATTTTCCCATATCAGAGGCACAAGTGGCCGTAGTGCGTTAATAATCGCGCGCCAGTCACCGCCTTGTTGTGTGTGATGCAGACTTTTTTGTCGCAATTGTTTGGTCAAGGCACGTAGATCAGTGTTGATGTGTGTTACTTCGACCTCATAAGGGACATGGTTGGCCGCGTGTGGCTGTGGCAACATGCCGTGTCGTGAAACTGCGTAAATGTTGCCGCGATGTTGGTGCTGATGGAGCGTTAATACGGCGTCAATCATCGTTAAACCCGTTCCTACAATCATGACGTGTGCATCGGGTGGGATGCGTTCGATGGCTTCGTAATCCCAAGGATTGGTAATTGTCTGCACGTCTTTAACGGGAAATGAAAATTGGGTAGGGAGATAGTTGCCTATCGCGAGCACGGCTTTGTCTGCTTGCCATTGTTGCTTATCTTTGGTGATGATTTTTATCCCGCTGGTTGTTTGCTCGGCGTCGATCACTTCGGCAGTCATTAATTTAATTGTCACACTTTTATTGGTTTGTAATTGTTGTAACAAGTCGTATAGATAATGATGGTAGATATAGCGTGGCAGGAATTGTTCGGCGATGGGTTGTGTGGGATCAATTTCTTTGTATTTCTCTTTTCGTGCACTGACCCAGTCGACAAAATGCGCGGGTTGGTCTTCGTATGCGCTCATGTCGCGGGCGCGTACATTTAGAATATGCCAGGGATAAGGTGTGCGATAAGCATCTCCGGCGCCGAAATTACCGGATTTGTCGAACAGGAGTATTTCAAGTGGCTGAGTAGTGATGCGGCTCAGCATGAGTGCGACGGCGGTTCCGGAAAATCCCGCGCCGACAATTGCTATTGTTCTGCCAACTTCCATCGTTGTAACTCGCTATCCGTATGTTCAAATTTCGCCATACGTTATCATGAAGCGGCGTTTGTGTCATTGATTCTAATTGTTAACGGTAACCACGGACTGGTAGGTTCCCGCTTCCGCGGGAATGACGTTTTTTTCTCGCTGCGCTGCGAAAAGTAAACAGAGCCTCCCAGTCCGCCGTTCAAGACCAGCCGCTTCGCGATGTAGATATCACGCTGTGAACGAGGAGCCACAACCACATGTGGTTTTGGCATTGGGATTACGAATGATAAATTGTTCGCCTTCTATGTCTTCTTTGTAATCTATTTCAGCACCAGCGAGATATTGGAAACTAAGTGGATCGACGAGGAGTTGCACTGAAGTTGAGCCGCTCTCGCCATCTTCTTCATCATCTTGCACATCGCGTGTCACGATAGTGTCGTCTGCTTGCGCTGTTTCGTCAAAAGTAAATCCATACTGAAATCCAGAACAACCGCCGCCTGTCACGTAGACGCGCAGTTTCAAATTCGGGTTTTGTTCTTCCCGAATCAGTTCTAACACTTTGGTTGCCGCTGCTGTGGTGAAAATTAGAGGTTCTTGCATATGCGCTCTCTTAATAGTTTGTGATATTATACACTACTTTTTTGAAAATTATATCTTGTTGATAATAAGGACAAATTATGCTCTGGGTAAAAGCGTTTCATATCATTTTCATGGTTACGTGGTTTGCGGGGCTGTTTTATTTGCCTCGGTTATTTGTTTATCATGCCATGGCGAAGGATGAGGTGAGTAACGCGCGGTTTAAAATCATGGAACGTAAGTTGTATTTTGGCATCGCGACACCGGGCATGATTTTAACTATTTTATTTGGCGGCTGGTTAATTGGTTTTAATCCACAAGGCTACATGCAAGCAGGCTGGATGCATGCCAAGCTGGGATTAGTTGCGCTGCTAGTTGTATATCATCTTTATCTTGGCAAATTATTGTTTGCGTTTAAACGCGATCAAAACAAGCATGGGCATGTTTTCTACCGCATACTTAATGAAGTGCCAGTGTTGTTTTTAGTGGCGATTGTTATTTTGGTGGTGGCGAAACCGATGTAGTTTCATCTCTTATACGCCGGCAATGCCTGTACTTTAACACTAATATCACATAAAGCTTCGAAAAGAAGTTTTAAAACGCCGTCTCCAATCGCGTTTCTAAATTCTTTTTCCTCTTCAGTACTCAGCGTACCTTCTCTCTTCTTTGCCGCAATATAATTTTCTAATTCGTTTAAGCTAAACTGATCCGCTTGCAAACAAAATGCCATTAAAATATCACAGCCTGCCACCTTGACATCTTTATCAGCCACACTTGCAACAGCCGAAACTGCTTTTCCAAGGACAGATGTATGCGAACCGCGCCACTTTCTCACGCGTCTATAAGTTTCAACCATGGCATAGGCAAGCGCTAATACTTCCAGCTGTGTTTCGCAGGGATGTCTATCAATAAGTCGCCTCTTGAATTCGCTCCCTTCTACTCCGTAAGCTGGAATAAACCCTGCAAAATAAGTAACCGACTTCGCCCGAAGTTCTTTATCCGCCGCTTCAAAAGCAGCAATATCAAAATTTTTGTCTGTCTGTTGATCTTTAGCCTTGTCTTTATGGGCCCCATGGATGGCGTTTAAATCTACTTCAAGCATCAAACTGAACAGATGGGCGTGACTGGTTAATCGGCTAAAAAAATACGGCCAGTCTTCGCGATCAACTTGTCTGGTAATAATTCTGATAAAAGTTTCTCTATTGGGCACTTCAGGGATAATTTTCTGCAGCAAAATACGCCAGGTATCTTTGACGCTGCCTGCTTCTTGCATCTCTTTAGGTAATAGCGACCAGGCATCCCTGATAGGCTGCTTGGCAAAAATGTTTTTATATATAAATTTATAAATAGCACTTTCGCCAGTGGCAGGAGTATCATCATCATCCTCTTCTCCAGCAAGAATCGCATCGGCTTCAGCTTTACATTCTTCCTCAAATTTTTTAATTTTTTGCAATGTTAAATTTTCGGGGAAAAATGCTAAAAAATATTTAGTGGTATTCCAGCAAGATTGGTTAATTCTGGATAATCGGCTATTAACATCCCAAGCTGAGGTATTGCGCAACTCCTCCCATCTTAACTTGAGAAAGGTCAACACTTGTCTGGCTTTCTCTTGCAAGTCGTCCTGGGCATCCAGTAATAATAATTGTAGTAGATGTAAAGAAAATATTAGCTCAATACGTACCGCCAAACTATAAGAATCGGGCATTTCTTTTATATTAGATATATTTGTGCTTAGTTCCAATAAGGTTTTTTTGCAAAATTCAGGCTTTTCTTCTTTTGCTTCAGGTTTTTTTTCTTTCTCTTCTTTTATTTCATCTTTTTTTTCGGCTTGAATAGCCTCATCGGAGGAAACCGCTTTTACGGCGCTATTGGAAGTGCTATCAGATTTTACTTCTTCTTTACTATCAGAGCGTTCGCTGCGCATGCTCGCCTCCTGTTAAATTTAATCGTCCTTTTTACCCAGTATTGCTAATACCTCTGATGATGCACGTGGATTTTCTTCATCATTTTTTAGTTTTGCTGGCAATTTTCGTTTTTTGACACCGCCCATCAATCGACTAGCTGGTGCGGCAATATCTTGAGATAGCTCTGGGGGATTTTCTTTGGGTAATAAATCTTTAGGTGATGAATCTTCCTTCACTTGCTTCGTCACAGATGAAGGAGCAATCGATGGGACAAGCACTTCCGCAACAGGAGCAGATTCTTTAGCCGCCAAAACAAGCTGCAAAGCGCTGGCTGTTTCAGGATCTATCTCTTTAACTTCTTTTGTTCTTTCTTCCATATCTTGAAATGCAGAAGAAGAACCCACATGCGGCAGATGTGAAAATTCAGTCGGACAAATGCGGTGTATAATTTTGTCTATATATTCAACTGGCTCATCCCAGCGTTTTTTACGAAGCGTTAATAATATTTCTCTGCTACTGCTTGATACAAACGCCTCTGGCACCATTTCCAATATAAATCGCGGCCATCTTCCTTTGCGTAAATTCTTAAACCAGTGAATATTGTCATGCAATGTTTTGCTATATATTCTGGCAAAATGATCGAAGGAACGTCGTTGCAGAAAACGATCTAATGAAAGCAAATCGCTATTAACAAAAGTAAGCAGCATTTGCACGGGATCTGACTGCCAAAAATTGGCTATTGGTTTGGTTAAGGCAAAATCAAGGGATTGATCTTCTTTCTTAGCTTTCTTACCATGAACCTTTACCAGTTGAGTATCTGCGGCTGCATCTGTTTTTTTAACTTCTTTACTCTCTAGTGCGTCTTTTTTTTCTGGCTCTTTTGGTTTAAATGCCAGCGTCACTTTATCTATTATCCAGGTAACACTCGCTTCAACCGCTTTATTTGGATAATAAAATATTTCCTTACCTTTTTCTTTTCCGGGCAATACATTGTTTACCTGAGTTTCTGCGACTGAGAAACTTAGCGCAACCAGATAAGAAAGCGCGTCATTAACAAAAAAATCGTTCGCAAATAAAGTCGTGACAACAGGCGCCTGAACACCCGTCATAGACTCGATAAGATAACTCATGCCATATGCCGCCAGGTAATTTAATGCTTTTAATGTCAGATGATATGATAACCCTTTGCCAAAACAGTAACCGTGATTTGCATCGAGTATCGCCTCTCTATGCTTTGAGCACATACCTACTGCGGCAAGTTTGTAGCCTACAAATATGCGTCCTTCAATTAATCTAAGAAAAGGATATGAAGCGATTGTTCCTAGAATTGGCACAATGGGTTGATCGGCACTCAACAACAGCGTAGATGCGGTGTAGTCAACCAGGCGCACGGCTCTTAACGCCGCCATGCTATTTAAATATGCCATTAACGAAGCTTGTTGATTAACCAACGCGCCGCACTCTTCCGGGCATGGCTGAAGCAAATCATTATCCCGCTTAAAAGCTTCGGCCGGAGGGGTGGTTGTTTTGCCTATACTCACTCCATTGATGAGCATATCGATCGCTATATTATTACCGGCGCGAATAAAATATAAAGTCGCGGTCAAGAATTCCAGAGCGTAAAAAGGGTATGCCGCATAAGTACCTTCAACTGCCTGAGTCAGCACAGGACGTATGCCGGCACGGTAAATAACCACGGGTGCTCCATAAGATACTAAACCGCGCCAAAGGGTGCTCCACATCACACCGCGTGATTCGGGATAACGAAACGCGGCTTTTGGTAATGCGGTCATCGCGGTTGGCGAGGCACCCTCTATAACTTGATCGAGCGTGCTATGCGTTGTTTCTTGTAACTCTTCATTCTCTATTACTTTTTTAGCGAGGGTGCCTAATGAAATTGCATCTTTGACTGCTTTGTCGTCTTCATTTTTTTCTATTTCTTTTGTTTTTTCTTTACCTGCTTCTTTAGCTCCTTCTTTAATCGCTTGTTTATCTTTTTCTTCAAGTTTTTCTTTGGCTTCTTCAATTTTTTTCTTGATTATCGCGTCAGAGAGATTCTGCGAGTCATCGGTTGGCTGTTCTTTTGCTGGTTCACTTTTTGGATATAACTTTTTGGCGATCCTGATAAGAATACCGCCTGCTGCATACATATCGTAGGCGTAATTGACTAAAGTAGACTTGGCTGAAAATGCTAATTGGGCTATTCGACTTCTCATACGCCCACTCCTTTTGTAAGTTTTCTTCCCTTTTTTGAACATAGCATTGCTTTCTTAAGGTTTTCTTAAGAGGCTAAAACCCCGGATGAGAAAAGCACTCATCCGGGCTACGTCCGTTACGCGCTCTTTGCCAGCGCTAATGCACGAAATACACGCTCTGCGGCCTGCACAGTTTGAGCAATATCGGCTTCGCTGTGTGCGGCTGAAATGAACCCTACTTCGAATGCGGAGGGCGCAAGGTAGATGCCTTCGGCTAGCATGCCATGGAAGAACGCCTTGAATTGCTCGATATTGCAGCGTTTAACATCCGCTTCAGTGGTAATGCTGGTTCTATCAGTGAAGAACAGGCCAAACATGCTGCCTATGGCTGTGGCATAAAACGGCACGCCAGCTGCTTTGGCTGTTTCCTGCAATCCTGAAATAAGCATTTGTGTTTTGGCTACCAGTGATTCGTAAAAACCTGGCGCGGCGAGTAATTCTAGTGTGGCTAAACCTGCTGCCATCGCGACTGGATTACCGGATAAGGTTCCTGCTTGATATACCGGGCCTAATGGTGCGATACATTGCATGATATCCGCTCGTCCACCGAATGCCGCGGCGGGAAAACCGCCGCCGATGATTTTACCTAGCACGGTTAAATCGGGCGTGACGCCAAAGTGATGTTGCGCGCCTTGTTTACCAACGCGGAAGCCGGTGATGACTTCATCAAAAATCAGCACGCTGCCATGTTTGTCGCAGAGTTGACGCAAGCCTTGTAAAAATCCCTGCTTTGGCATCACTAAATTCATGTTGCCCGCGACGGGCTCAACAATGATGCCGGCAATATCGTCGCCGTAACGCGCGAAGATGGCTGCCACGTCATCTAAATTATTAAATTCCGCCGTGAGAGTGTGTTGTACGACACTTTCTGGCACGCCTGCTGATCCGGGTACGCCGAGCGTCAGTGCGCCGGAACCGGCTGCGACTAACAGGCTATCGGTATGGCCGTGATAGCAACCGGCGAATTTGATAATTTTGTTTCGTCCGGTGAATCCGCGCGCAAGACGAATCGCGCTCATCGCCGCTTCGGTGCCGGAGCTGACGAAACGGATCATTTTGATAGACGGCATTATTTCGCAGACTTTTTGCGCCAGTTTCACTTCAATTTCAGTTGGCGCGCCGAAGGTGAAGCCTTGCTGTAGTCTTTCGGTGACTTTTTTAATCACATAGGGATGGGCGTGACCATGAATGAGCGGCCCCCAAGAGCAGACGTAATCGATATATTTGTTACCATCCACATCGGTCAAATATGCACCACTGCCGCTTCGCACAAATACGGGATCACCACCCACACCGCGAAAAGCGCGCACAGGGGAGTTTACGCCACCTGGTATAAGCTGTTGAGCGGACTGGAAAATTGTTTTTGAGTGTGCCATGGGTTTCTCTTTACACGAATACGTTATAGAATTTGACCGATATTTTATCTACTCAGGCTGGAATAAGCAAAGAGAGAATGAAGATGTATAAACGTTATATGTGTCTATTGTGTGGCTTTATTTACGATGAAGAAAAGGGTTGGCCGGAGGATGGCATCGCGCCGGGTACGAGGTGGGAAGATGTGCCACCGGCGTGGCAATGCCCGGAGTGCGGCGCGAGCAAAGATGATTTTGAGATGATTGAGGTTTGATTTTTTTATGTAGCCCGGATGAGTGCTTTTCTCATCCGGGGAACGATGCTGGATGCCTAATCGACTTCATCGGTGATACGGTAACCACGGACTGGTAGGTCTGTTTTTTTTCTCGCTTCGCTGCGAAAAAGAAACAGAAACCTCCCAGTCCGCCGTTCGATAGCAGCCGCTAACGCGCGCGACGTCTTCCTGCGTAATAACGTCGTCCCGGCGAAAGCCGGGATCCATTATTTCCGCTCAAACACTACCATCATCACGTGTCCTACCTTGTCGCGCGCGATGATAGAGAAGTAAGAGAGAGTCTGGGGAGAGAGTTGCGAAAAATAATCTGCGCTGGTGATGAAGTAAGCGGGTTGTTGGTAATTTATTAGTTGTTGTTCTGTGTCGATGAAAACAGGTATGTCGTGTTGCTGATTGTAGATTTGATATTTAATCGGTGTCCCGTCTGGTCGTTCTTTATAAAAAACTAATTTCGCGTTTGTTTTCGCGCGCATGGTTTCTATTGTGGTAACAAATGCGGCGGACTTATCGTAGCTTAGAAAATAGGGTTCGACGACCTTGATATAAGCTGCATCAAGTGCGAGTGTGATAATAAATAAAATTATTATATCGCCCAGTTTTCGCATTTTTTGTGCGAAAGGATAAGCGGCGATGAGTGCGATGGCGGGAACCATTGGTAAGATATAACGAGCTTTTTTATCACCGGGGATGCTCATACCAATCAAAATTATAAGTGTCCAGCCGAGGAGTTTGATG
>DAIDIB010000028.1 GCA_027459575.1 Gammaproteobacteria bacterium
GCTTAAAAGGACATCGACGACTTCGCGTTCGAGATTATCGCATTGTTTACCGCATCGATGCAGACGACAAACTAGTTATTATTATTGCAATAGAACATCGCAAGGCTATTTATAAAGACTTGGCATAGTTTTCTCCTTGGCGGGGGACTAGATGATCTCTGGATGAAATACAAAAAGCGTGTCATCCAGACTACATATAGATTATAATCCTGCACTTACTCAAAATCCCTGGATTAAAACTTGACCCGAGGAGCCACCATGTCCCTCTCACCGGAAGCGGTACGAAAAATCGCGCATTTGGCGCGCCTCAACCTGTCGGAAGACGAGGTCAAACTTTATGCACCTCAGTTGTCGCATATTCTGGATTTCATTGAACAGATGAATCAGGTCGACACCACCAATGTTGAGCCACTCGCCCACCCCTTTGATTTGACCCAACGCCTGCGTCCAGATGCCGCGACCGAGCCTAATTTGCGCGACAAATTCCAGCGCATCGCGCCTAGCGTGGAAGCGGGACTGTATTTGGTACCTAAAGTAATTGACGAGGCATAATATGCAGCATAAAACAATTAAAGAACTGTCCACCGCCTTAGCCGAGAAAAAAATTTCCAGCGTTGAGTTGACGCAATTATTTTTAGATCGCATCAAGCAACATGATAAGAAATTAAATTGCTTTATTACCGTCACCGACGAATACGCGCTAAGCGCGGCAAAAGCAGCGGATGAAAAGCGCGCTCAAGGCAAAGCGGGGGCGTTAACCGGCATTCCTATCGCACAAAAAGATATTTTTTGCACCGATGGCGTCAAAACCACTTGCGGCTCAAAGATGCTGGATAATTTCATTGCGCCGTACAACGCAACATCTGTTGAAAAATTCATTCAGGCTGGTACCGTTATGCTAGGTAAAACCAACATGGATGAGTTCGCCATGGGTTCTTCCGATGAAAACAGCTTCTACGGCCCAGTTAAAAACCCCTGGAACACGGAATGTGTGCCGGGAGGCTCATCGGGCGGTTCTGCTGCTGCTGTTGCCGCGTGCCTTGCACCGGGCGCAACAGGCACTGACACTGGCGGTTCTATTCGTCAGCCAGCGGCACTGTCTGGCATTACAGGCATCAAACCCACTTATGGCCGCGTGTCACGTTACGGCATGATTGCTTTTGCTTCTAGTCTCGATCAGGGCGGTGTGTTTGCGCGTACCGCTGAAGACGCTGCCATGTTGCTAGGTGCAATGGCAGGCTTCGATCCGAATGACTCTACCAGCGTCAATCAACCTGTGCCGGATTACACCGCGACACTGAATGATTCGATTAAAGGTTTGCGTATCGGTTTACCTAAAGAATATTTCAGCGAAGGTTTAAATCCTGAAGTCGGCAAGCTCATCGAAGCAGCCATTAAAGAATATGAAAAAATGGGTGCGACATTTGAAGAAATCAGTCTGCCAAATACCAGCTTATCGGGTCCTGCTTATTACGTCATCGCGCCAGCCGAGTGCTCTTCCAATCTCGCGCGTTATGATGGCGTGCGTTATGGCTATCGCTGTGAAAACCCTAAAGATCTGGAAGACATGTACAAGCGCTCACGCAGCGAAGGTTTTGGCAGCGAAGTAAAACGCCGCATCATGATTGGCACTTACGTCCTATCTGCGGGTTATTACGATGCCTATTATCTGAAAGCACAACAAATTCGACGTTTAATTTGCAATGACTTCAACGAAGCGTTTAAAAAAGTCGACCTCATCCTCTCGCCCACCGCACCCACACCGGCATTTAAGCTGGGTGAAAAGATGGATGATCCTGTCAGTATGTATCTTTCTGACATTTACACCATCGCGGTTAATTTGGCGGGATTGCCTGGCATTTCCGTGCCTGCGGGATTCGTCAACAAACTGCCTGTCGGCATGCAGTTAATCGGCAATTTATTTGGCGAAGCAAAAATCCTTAACGTCGCGCATCAATATCAGCTAGCAACAGACTGGCATAAACAAATTCCGGAGGGCTACTAAAATGGAATGGGAAGTCGTTATTGGTCTCGAAGTCCACGCACAGCTCGCCACAACTAGCAAAATTTTTTCTGGCGCGGCGACAAAATTCGGCGCGGAGCCTAACACACAAGCTTGCGCGATTGATCTGGGCATGCCGGGCGTGTTGCCGGTGTTGAACCAGGATGTGTTAAATATGGCGATCAAGTTCGCGCTGGGTGCGAACGCGGAAGTCGCCAGCAAGTCCGTATTCGCACGTAAAAATTATTTTTACCCGGATTTGCCTAAAGGCTATCAGATTAGTCAGTACGAACTGCCCGTGGTACAACATGGTTATGTGGATATCCAGCTCGATGAAAATACCAGCAAACGAATACGTATTACGCGTGCGCATCTGGAAGAAGACGCGGGCAAATCGTTACATGAAGATTTTCAGGGTTCTAGCGGTATCGACCTCAATCGCGCTGGCACACCATTGCTGGAAATTGTCTCTGAACCAGACATGCGCTCCGCCAAAGAAGCGGTCGCTTACCTGAAAGCGCTACACACCTTGGTGCGCTATCTGGAAATTTGCGATGGCAATATGCAGGAAGGTTCGTTCCGCTGCGACGCCAACGTGTCCGTGCGGCCAAAAGGACAGAAAGAATTCGGCACACGCACCGAGTTAAAAAACATTAACTCTTTCCGTTTTGTCGAACGCGCGATTAATTATGAAGTTGAACGCCAGATTAATGTATTGGAAAGTGGCGGCAAGATCACACAGGAAACACGCTTGTATGATCCCAACAAAAACGAAACGCGAGCGATGCGCAGCAAAGAAGAAGCGAACGATTATCGCTATTTCCCGGATCCTGATTTATTGCCGGTTGTGATCTCTGCTGAGCAGATTGAAAAAGTACGCAAAGACCTGCCAGAGTTGCCACAGCAAAAACATAAACGCTTCATGGAGCAGTACAACCTGAGCGCATACGATGCCAGCGTGCTGATCAGCAGCAAAGAAATAGCGGCATACTATGAAGAAGCTGTTAAAGCTTCTGGTAATCAGCCGAAGCTGGTTGCCAACTGGATTAGCAGCGAATTATTAGGCGCGCTGAACAAATCAGACTACGAAATTGCGCAATCACCTATTAACGCGGCGCAGCTTGGCAAATTAGTCGCGCGCATTGCGGACGATACCATTTCCGGCAAAATCGCCAAAACCATTTTCGAAGCGTTGTGGAATAAAGAAGGTGAAGTAGACGAAATCATCGAAAAACGCGGCCTGAAACAGGTTACTGATACCGGCGCGATTGAAAAGTTGATTGATGAAATCATCGCCGCGAATGCTGATAAAGTTGCAGAATATCGATCAGGCAAAGATAAATTGTTTGGCTATTTCGTTGGCCAGACCATGAAAGCCTCTGGTGGCAAATTAAACCCACAACAGTTAAATGATTTATTGAAGAAAAAGCTGGCGGGATAATTATGATAGAGATAAAAGATGAACTGCTTACCTGACGTGTCAATGACATATCGTTTTCGCAGTTAACCAGTTCATTTACTTTTGTAATGAATATAACATACGCATGACACAACACTATTTTTCTAAAAATTCAGTTTTGAGTTTTAGAAGCGTGTCTTAATTAAATGTTCATGCCCATCTCATAAATGACCAATAATCGCCTCACGCCCTTCCGTGCTGGTTAAAAATTTTTTTTTGTTAACATAGGCATTTTTCTCGAGTTTGACCATTTTAGCCGCTCACGCGGGCTGATCTAACATATACCCCCCCCCAATAATCCCACACCACAATTATTTTCTACAGGATTGACTTGTCGATAAACAGTGGCAATAAAGAAGCTGGAGAAATGTCGCCACGACGCATGGCATTTGACATGTTAAGCACATACTCAAGATATTTTCATGGGTCAATACCGTTGATTTTCATCCTGTAGTGCAATAAAACCAAGAGAAAATATATTAAAATTCACGCTGTTTTCTTGCTGTTTTTCTGATATTTTCATGATACAAATCGTAACATTTTTCGATAAAAATATCACTATTCATCTTGCAAAAAAATCTGATAATTGCAATTCAGATGGCACCTGCAGGTGGAATAGTTGGATGAGGGGCGCGAGTAGTTACGGCATTTTTATAATCTCAAAAAAATTAACTTTTAAATCGACCAAATCGTAATACTAGTGTCGGTAAGATCAGCAAATTTAACGCCGCAGAACTGATCAAGCCACCTAAAATGACAATGGCCATCGGGCCTTCAATTTCCCTACCAGGCGAACCGGATGCAAAAGCTAGCGGTAACAATCCTAATGCTGTTACCAGAACCGTCATTAAAATGGGAGATAACCGTTCGACTGAACCACGAATCATTGTTTCAAAATTCCAAGATTCTTTTTCAACGTATACCAAATGTTCATAATGAGAAAGCAGCATAATCGAATTCCTGAGCGTAATACCGAAGAGTGTTACCAAACCAACTAATGCGCCGATTGAAAATTCCCCACCGGTTAAAAGAATAGCAGCAACCCCTCCGACAAATGAAAAAGGAAGGTTGGCTAGCATTAAAAATAAATTGCGGGATTCTTTTATAACGAGTGATAACAGAAAAATAATTAAAATGCCATCTATTACAGATGTGATCATTAATGCGTGCACTGATGCTGCACGTGCGGTGGCAGTGCCTGCATATTCAATGTAATAACCAGGCGGTAAATTTAATTTAGATAATGTTTGTTTGACATCCATTACAAATTTTTGAATGCTTCTTCCCGCCACATTACATGTGACTGCTTGCACACGTCTTCCGCTTTCATGTAATACACTGAAGCGTCCTTCTGCTTGATAAATATCAGCAAGTTCACGTAGTAAGATATAAGTACCCGTTAGATTCCGCAATGGAAGTTGGCTGATTTGAGTGATATCGTGACGGTCTTTTTTGCTTAATAACACGGAAACATCAAATATCTGGTTACCTTCATAGACTTGATTAATTCTTTCATTTTGATATGCCGTACGTATAGCATCCATCACATCCAATGGCGCAAAACCAAACCGTGCTAAATCTTCGTGTCGTAATTGAATATAAAGCTGAGGAGAATTAATCAATGATTGAATTTGTAAATCTGCCACCCCGCTAATTTGATTGAGAAGATGAGAAACATCATTGGCAATGTGATCTAATTGCGATAAATCATTACCAAAAATATTCACTACCACCGCCGCCGTATAACCGGACAGTGTTTCTTCAATACGTTCGGCTAAGGGTGTTTCAATCGAAAATTGTGCGCCTGGTATAGTTGATAATTTTTTCCTGATTTCATTTATTGCACTTTGAGAAGCTCCTCCAGAAAGTGGTTTTAACTTCACATCAAATTCGTTATTTTGAGGGCCATGAATGTCAGTTCCCAATTCAGCGCGGCCAGCCTCTTGTGCAATACTCGTCACATAGGGTAATTGGGAAAGTGTGTGAACAACTTCTTTCCCTAATGAAAGGGATTGAGCTAGCGAGGTACCCGGCGATGCATTCATATGAACAATGATCGAGCCTTCATTTAGATGCGGCAAAAATTCACCACCTAAAAACGGAATCAGACTTAAGGCAGTGAATGTAATAATAACGATTATGACAATTAAATTTTTACTCTGCTGCTCGACTTTTTCCAATGCAGTAACATAACGAGATTTTAGCCAATGGGCCAAAGGTGGTTCTTTTTCTGGCAATGCATGATTAGAGAGTAAAAACAAAGAAAAAGCTGGTGTCACCGTTAATGCGACGATTAACGAGGCTATGGTTGCAAGAATGTAAGCAATGGCTAATGGTGAAAATAATCTTCCCGCTAATCCTGGTAAGGACAGGACAGGAATAAACACAAAGGCAAGAACGAGTGTTGCATAGACAACAGCATTTCGTACTTCTAATGTAGCATTTAAAATGACAGAAGAAACAGAACGAGGCTTTTTTGAATGATGATTTTCACGTAAACGACGATAAATATTTTCGACAGTAATGACTGCATCATCTACCAGTAAACCAATGGCGATCGCAAGACCACCTAATGTCATGGTATTTAAGCCGAGTCCAAAATAATGTAAAACTATCACTGCTGCGATGAGCGAAAGCGGAATGGCAGCGAGGGAAATGATGGCAGCGCGGAAATTAAATAAAAAGACAAATAAAATGAGTATAACGAGTACCGCGCCGAGAGCTAATGAGATTTTCAAATTATGAACAGCCGTTACTATAAAATCTGCCGTTCTGAAAATTCCTGGATAGAGTTGAATACCTTGTTTTTTAAACATAGGCAGTAAGGCCTGCAATTTTTCTTCGACTGCTTGAGTAACAGTAAGTGTATTTGCGCCATATTGTTCATCAATCAATAAATGCACGGCAGGAAAATCTGTGACAGTTGCGGCGCCAATGGGAGGCGCAGGCCCAATCACAATCTTAGCGACATCGCCTAATGTGACACTCACCCCATTACGATGTAAAAGAACCGTTTTTGCGAGCTTTTCAACAGTATTAGCTTGTCCTTCTGTTTGCAGCGTGATGCGCTGATTATTATTCTCAATAAAACCTGCACCTACGACCCCGGTTGCTTTTTGAACAGTATGAATAATATCACTTAATGCTAAATGATACTGAATCATTCGAGCCGGATCGATTTGAATTTGATATTGCTTTACATCCTGGCTAAAGATCGTGACATTTGCGACCCCTGGAATCGAAAGTAAACTGGGTTTGATTGTCCAATCGGCTAGGGTGCGTAAAGACATTAAGGACGTTGTATTCGATGTCAATCCAATCGTGAGAATACGACCTGTAGATGAAGTGAGGGGCGTCATGATTGGTGTCACATTGAAAGGAAGTTTATTAGCAAGCCCAGAAAGACGTTCAGCAATAAGTTGCCTGTCGCGGAAAATATCACTCGCTGGATCAAACGTTGCCACAATCACAGATAAGCCTTGAATTGAAGTAGAATGAAGTGTTGAGAGACCTACCGTGCCATTAATAGCTTGTTCAATGGGCTGGGTGATTAATAATTCAACCTGCTCAGGTGAAAGCCCTGGTGCTTCGGTTTGAATAGAAACCTGGGGTGGAGAAAATTCAGGAAACACATCATAACGAATATGGGTGTAAGTGTAGAGACCAAAAAACATGAGCATTATGGCAAGCGACAAGATAAAGCCTTTACGGTCAAGTGAAAATCGAATGAGTTTTCGAATCGTTCGTTTCATTTAATCTTCATCCGGTGCCGCTTGAGTGCTGACGCCTAATATTTCTTGCGATAACAACACTTGAGCATTGGTAATCACGACAGGTTGCTGGTTATCAAAATGAGCAACAAGAAAGCCATTTTGCGTTGGCGTTCTCGTATCAATCTCAATACGCTGATATTGTCCTGGCGCTCTCTCTACATACACCCATGGCTTGCCTTGCCACCAAATAATTGCTGACTGGGGGATTATCACACCTTTGATAGGCATTACTGTTGACAGAAAACTCTTAATGCTCATTCCTGGCAATATAGAGGCTATATGTGGCAGAAGAAAATAATAACTTACACCTTGTAATTGATCATCAGCAATAAGAGATGCTGAGATAAATTGAGCAATCGCCACTTGATTATTTATATTTATAAGTGCTTTTTCTGGAAGGGAGACAATAGTAACACCATGTGGTACCGTCGCTTGCAAAAGAAATACTTTTAAATTCACAACATCATCGTATTCCTGTGTTTGATTGATTATCCAATGAGCAATCGCATCTCCCCATTGAAATCGAATGACACTTAATTCAGCTTGCAAAGCATTTTGTGCAGATATTGCAATCGCTTTGTTATTAAGAAAAACGGCCTCAGCTGTTTGCAAATTTTTAATCGAGACATCATTGTGTTTGCTTAGGCTCTTCATCCGTTCATATTCTTTATTTGATGCCGTTAGTAATGCGACAGATTTTTCATATTGTGATTTTTTTGATATAAAACGACTGCGCGCATCAATGAGAAATTGCGGCAATAATATTTTTCCATACGCTTCGTATTGTTGTGACTGTGTTGTCAAATTCAATTTCGTTATTTCAATTCCACTTTTTTCCTGGGCAATCTTGCTTAATATAATGATCGATCCATTATTAGTAGTGATAAGAGCAACATTAGGTTCTCCATTTTTTTGCGCCATAAATTTCCATAACAATATAACTACGATAATAACCGTAATAATAAAAATCAATAAATAAATTAACTGTGATCGTTTTTTCATGCTCATCAACCCGTGGTTAAACATTTTTTATGATTTAACGGACATTGCACGGAATCTTCCAATGCTCCTAGCATTTCTTGCGCTTGAATGAGAGTATTAAATATTGCTTGTTCTGCTTTCGCATATTCCAGAGCAGCCATTTCCAATTCAAATTTTCCGATTTCTCCAGCATGATAGCTCCTATTAATAGATTTCCAGGAGCGTATTTGTTGACTAAATAATTCATTAGCCACGTTTAACTTATTCAATGTTGCTAAATATCCTTTGAAGTTTTGTGTTAGTTGACCGATGATATTGGCTTGCAATGCCATAACTCTGACTCCAGCTTCTTCTCGTTTTGCTTTAGCAGTGGCAATGAGACCCTGGTTTTGATTAAAAATAGGTAACACAAAAGAAGGCCCCAAGGTGTATACGTTTGCTCCTTGCATCCATTGATAACCTGGACCGATTGTCACATCAGGATATTGTTTGGCAATTTCTAATTGTAAGGCCGCCTGGCTTGCTTCGTAGTCCGAGCGTAACGCTAATATATCGGGTCGATACAGTAGTGCGCGTTGTTTTAAAGCAATAAAATCAAGTTGAGTTTTGTGCGGTTTTTCAAAGACGTTAAAAGAAAAATTTATTCCATGCAAAGCAGAAAAAGGCACACCTAATGCTGTTGCTAATTGCACCAGGCTTTGTTCTTTTTGTTTTCGCATTTCTTCCATGGCTAAATGCGCTTGATTCAGTGCAATATTGGCTTCAGTTAGTTGCCATTGTGATGCCTCACCTTCATGCATTTGTGAACGGAATAATTGTACTAATTTATCTTGTAAATGTTCTTGTTTTTTTAACATAACGAGAGATCGCTCTGCTTGATAAAAGCCAAGAAAAGATTTTCGTACATTACTGCGAATTTGCCAGACAGTATTTGCAAATCTCAAGCATTCTGCTTGATTTTGTGATGTTGCCTGCTTAATTCGATCATTTCGCTTACCTGCTGTTTCGATGGGAATACCAAAACCTGACACATAGGCCATATGGGAAAACCCTTCAATGAATCTATCTTGATATTGAGCCTGAAGAGCAACTGTTGGATTCGGTATCATGCCAGCAGAAATAACCCGTGCTTCACTTACTTTTACTGTTGCACGCGCAACGGATAGATCAGGATGATAATAAAGCGCCACAACAGTTAATGTATCGAGATCCCATTTTTTAGGTGGCCAGGCTTTTTGTAAATAATAAAAATGATGCTCAGCAAACCGAGCAAGGTCTGGATTAGTTAAAGTGCGATTGGAAAATTCATGTGATGTCTCATTTAATGATAAAGGCTTAGCTTTGAACGTTTCACAGTTTACCAATGGTAAACTCATTAAAAGCCATACCATCACTTTTAAAACACGAGAAAATAAATGCATTGCTTCCTGCTTAAAATTTATCCATAAATTAAAAGATGCCTCAAATAGAATAGCATTTTTTCATATAGATATCTCTGCAAGAGAGAGAGATAGAGAAAAAAATGGGGGGCTCAATGATACAATATGATAAATATTTAAATTTTTTTATAACTATGCAATAAATTATACACAATATTTACGTGCACTGAATCATTTTGTCTTAACGAATTGATACTCATGCCAAATGAGAGCAATGACAATGATATCAATCAAAGTAAGAAAGATGAGAACGTGAGAATGGGTGAATGTATAACGATAGAGTTGATAAATAATAAAAAGTGTAAATACACTAATGACTGTTGGGTAAGCCCATAATTTGTTACGCAAGAGGCCAATGACCAAAAATATTTTTATACCACCATCACAGAAAAGATAAATTGTGGCAAAAAAACTCGACCTGGTTAAGATCGCAGGCAACCAATGCTGCAGATGAGTGGCAACAAAGTCATGCGGATCCTGGATCAGCTCATTTTGAATACCCACTTCTGCTAATTTTTCTAGTGTCCCTTTAAAAAGCAAAGCTACTCCCGCTAATATTTCTAAAATACTATCAAAAGCCTTGAATACAATTCCCAAGATGAAGATTCGATGAATATATTTTTCATTAGCTTTCAAATTCATAAATAAATCGCTTAATGCCTTAGCTGTAATTTAATTAACATCGATTAATTTTCTCAATCATTTACTAAAAATTTTCTTGCCTGCATCGCACGCAAGATACTCACATAACCCCAGGTCAAATCTTCCGCGCTAGTCTGTCTTCCCGTTTTCGCGTCAATTTGCTCGGCATAATGCATACAACTGTAATCCCACGTGCAAGCTGAATGATAATTAATTCTCTGCATATAACGATCGCCTTCTGCAATCAAGGCAGTCATCACATTATTATATTCAGGCGTGTCATATTCATAAGTGGTAGCCACCAACACTTTAATGTTTAGCTGCTCAAAGAAGCGGCGGTTGTGCTGGGTGATTTCAACTGGCAGATGAGAATTCTTATATACATGCGCTAAAGTATAATAATACTCCGCCAACGCAACTGTTGTAAGCACCCAGGGATTGCCCTGCACAAATTGATTACCGTCATATTTATCTCCCGGATAACGACCAATCAGTGGTGGCTCTTGTGGATTAGCTTGATTGATCGGGTATTCTTTAGCAAACGCATCTCGCAACGCAGCGACCGTGCCCATTACTCTGTCATCCCGCACAGACCATTCAGGCAAGTAAGCCGCTTCACTCCAGTCACTGCCATACAATACGCCTAATACAATAGCGCTATCCAAACCACCGCCTTTGTTATTCAACTGATTGATTGTTTCCGTTATGTAACCCAGCTTTTCATTCCAGTGATAGTCTAACGATTTTTTAATTTCTTTAGAGGCGTTAGTATATTTTTGGCTGAGAGCATGATCGGTAAAATACAATAAATTTCCGCCACACGTTAACGCACGTTGTTGCATCATTTTTGTAAAGAAATGATCCGTGTCATTAACCTCTTCCCATAAATCAAAATTCGGCTGATGCCACTCTCGCACTACGTAATCCAGATCAATTTTAATTAGCGGCACCACTTCGTGCGCGGACACCATATTTTCTCCCACCATCTCACACAAAGCTAAGGCGCGTATCGCCGGACCATCATTTTGTGGCCTGCCCCAGATTCCTTCCCACACCGTGCCATCTATATTAAATTTTGGCTGACCGAGCGTTTGCTCGCCTGGATTAGAAAATTGTTGCTGCGCCTCGCGCTCGAAATCGATGTAATTTTGTAATTTAATGTTGAGCTCAGAAATATCCTGATGTGCAGCAGCCGCTTGCTTGTACTCATTAACCACTTGCCGCATGGTCACACCCGCGTCTCTCACCCAGTGAAATTGATAATCCTGACTAAATCCATAATCATTTTTGAGAGAAGGCGATGCCAAAATGGCGCCTGGGCGTGAAGTAATCATTTTGTCCTGGTCTGTTTTGCGGTACACATTGTCTTTTGTCGCAAAATTTTTATACATATAGAGGCGTATTCTTGCTAAATCATTGTCAGTAAAAGGCGTAGCGGCGAAAACCTGGAAAGAGAAAAGCGAAGAAGCGACACATAACAATAAACGAGCATGGTTCCGTGACATAGCCTGTATTCCATATTAATAGATTGGCAAAGTGTAGGCATTACGCGGCATGGGGTCAAGTGATCATCCCCCAGGCCATTAGAGAATCGCATAAATGGCATGCTGGCGTTGAATTTGCGGTTATTGAAACCGATCAGGGCATATTGCTATCCCCTATCAAGCATTTCAAAACCACCTCGATTCAGAACGTGCTGGGTTGCACGGGCTATAAAGGCAAAAAGAAGACCTTAAGAAACATGCAGTCTGGTATTGCCAAGGGAGCGAAAAAAAGAAAATGATTGGCATTGACACAAACCTGATTGTCCGGTTACTCGTTAACGACGACAAAAAACAAGCCCAGCTTGCTGCAAAAGTTTTGGAAAAAAACACAGTCTTCATTCCAAAATGCGTCTTGCTTGAAACGGAATGGGTGCTTAGTTACACCTATGAATTAAAATCACCAGTTATACATGCTTCATTTGAAAAATTGTTAGGCCTGCCGTGTGTTAACGTTGAAGACCCTGACTGCATTACTCAGGCCAAAAAATTACATATTAAACTTTTAAATGTGGCTACGGCATAATACGAATCGAAATCTCTTCCGGCTTTGGCTCTGGCATTTCTTCAGGTATTGCGTGTCCAGCACAACGGTGAAAAAGCGTTGCTGCCTTGCCATAGCCCCATTCAGCAGCTGACTTGGCTTTACCCGCCAACCACTCAAGATCCGCGGCGGGATCGGCATGCTCATGCTTGTCATGTTTTTTATGCTCATGCTTTCCACGCTCGCCATGATGATCATGACCACAGTCTTTGTCATGTGAATGGTCGTGCATCAAGGTATGCGAATCCTCAAGCAACTCACTGATCGCCTGCGTCAACACAGCAACCATTTTATTCAGCCACTCACTCGCACCTAAAATAGGTTTAAGTACAAACGCATCCGCACCCAGCGCGGCGACCATGCCAATCGCAAACACGTGCAGAGTGAGCGGTGTAATCCAGATGAGAGGCTTTAAAATATACCAGGCTACCAAGCCTACTTTTTTAGGAACAGATGACTGCGCCTCTACTTTTTCTTTGGCCTCATTGATATAAGCGACAACTTTACCTTTCGCGCCTTTGATCAGATCACCTAAACGACCGACGGTTTTAAAACAATTTTCGACGTTAAAACCAAAAGTTGTCACTAACTGAATACCGCCAATGACCAGACCAATTTTTTCGGCGATAAAATCCGCGATACCAAACGCTCTAGTAAAGAAATCCGCACTGCTCTGCAACCAGGCGCCCGCAGTAAATATAGTGGCAACCACTGCTATCAGTAACACCAGCGCCGCGACAACACATTTGATAGCGCATTCTTTTCCTGACGACTTTTGCCACATCTCTTTCATTTGGTGCCAGATCTGCTTGAAAATATTTTTCTTGATGGCCTGAAAAATATTATCGAACATGACAAAGAAATAAAGCGCCGAGATAATCGCAATAAACGCAGGCAAAATCACTGTGGCAGCGCCCGCGGTAATACCTAGCAGTGGCAATGCTTCGAGTACCTGCATATAACTTAGCGCGGAGAAACCAATGGTCGCGGCAATGGCTAACAAACCGCCCAAAGAAGTCAGCGCATACTTGATACGTCGCCACCACCATCCCGCGCCGGTATTCAGCACAGCATTTTTTTGCGCATCCGTTAATGCATGTCGATCCTTCAAGCTCATTTCATCCGCGGCTTGATTTAACAGATTATTATCGATGCTTTGAAAGACACCACGCACGAAAAGATTACGCAAGCTACGTTTGACGTAACCATAAAAGACGGGGATTTCCACATAACCAATGATTCCCGCGCCTATGACTAATCCCGCGATACCTATAGCAGGCAGCGCGGCGAAGATGACAAGTGCACCCACAACACCGATGGCGAGCAGACAGAGCACAATGGTTAATGGCCAGGCGATTTTATCGGCAAGTTTTTTTCTTTCTAGATATTTTCGTTGTTTAGCCAATTCATCTTCAATAAGAAGGATGACATCAGGAGCCACATCTTTATTCAGATATAAATCCTGTATTCGATCTTGCAGCGGAAGACTAATGTTAAAAACTTTCTTATTGCCATCCGCATCTTCCTGCCCAGGGTGATATTCCACCTCCCCTGCTTCAAGTTCATTTAATTCTTCAATAGAGTGGCAACGTTTAATTCTGCGGATGAGTTTTTCTGCGGTGTCTCGCGATGCCTTGTTTTTGCGAGCAATAATATCGATCAAGGTCTTAAGATATTTTTTGGCTTTTTTCTTGTCTGTGAAAATTAGTTGCGGAATGTCATTAACCCAGTCGCCGTATTCTGCATACTCATCCCATTTTTCATTGCTAGCGACACCACTGATTTCATCGATTGCCGCTTCAACCGCAGCCTCTCGTAAAGCCTTACTATCAGCAGCTTTGATTTGATCAAGATATGCACGAAACAAACTCATCCACTTCCCCTTTTGTAATGCTCGAATGGTATCCTTTCCATTCAACTCTGTCAACGCAAATGAGAATCATTCTTATTTGAGCGCAGAACAGAATAACGTCGCGCGCGCTAGCGGCAGCTATCGAACGACGGACTGGGAGGCTCTGTTTCCTTTTCGCAGCGACAGCGAGAAAAGAAACAGACCTACCAGGCCGTAGTTACCGTATCTCCGATGAAGCTGGATGGATCCCGGCTTTCGCCGGGACGACGCTTTCGCCGAGAAGGCGAATCAGATAATATACACAGATGAGCACAACACACGCCTCGACAAGCAAAAAACTTACCCTAAATGGCTTCACCTACAACGAGTTATTCCACTCGAGTGGCTTGCTGCGCTTGGACGAATCTTTCCTTAAATCACTCAAGGAAACTGACGGAACACTGCATGATTGGCTATTAGCCTATCGCCACAATAAACATACCTCTAATCTCATTGAAACAAGCGATTTATTAATAGCTTGCGCCAAAGTATTAGAGAGCTTTCTCGCTGATTTATTTGGCATCGGGGAAGCGGTTGCCATCAGCCAGGCCAAGACTATTTCCAACAACCCCATCTCGGTCTTCAAAAAATACTTTATACTGCGCCGCGCCAAAAAAGACGCGAATAAAGCACAAGGTCTACCTTCTTTTGCTGAGCTGGATAAATGGCTCGATCAGGCACTCAAAAACGCTCCTTTAACCGCCGGCGATCGCGAACTGGCGATCAGTCTATTGGGTGACTATTACCTGACGAACCCTGAGAAATACACGCAAGAAATCGATAAATTAGTGCAATGGTGCGTGCAAGCGCTGATATCACCCGAAGGCCAAGCAGCGGTAAAAGGCTGGGTCAGCTTTCATATCCCTGAGCGCGTTGATCATCAAACCCTAGTCAATACCAGAGCCGTCGAAAACGACACATGCGGCCGCGTCTCAGCGCACAGCGAAGAATGGCGCTTCCGTGATGGCTTCAAACTCACCGATCCACGCATGAACGCACGACAAGTGCAGGATGAAGTTAACTACTGCATTTACTGTCACGATCACGAAGGTGATTTTTGCTCCAAAGGTTTTCCGGTCAAAAAAGGCGATCCAGCGCAAGGTTTAAAGAAAAATGCGCTCGACGTCACCATGACTGGCTGCCCGCTGGAAGAACGCATTTCCGAAATGAATTTACTCAAGCGCGATGGCCACACACTGGGCTCACTGGCGATGGTGATGGTCGACAATCCCATGTGCCCTGCTACTGGTCATCGCATTTGTAACGACTGCATGAAATCCTGCATTTATCAGAAGCAGGAACCCGTCAACATTCCGCAAATTGAAACACGTGTACTGACGGATGTGCTCGACTTACCGTGGGGCGTGGAAATTTATGACTTGATGACACGCTGGAACCCACTGCGCCAACAACAATGGATGATGAAACCATACAATGGTTTGAAAGTAATGATCGCGGGCATGGGCCCGGCAGGTTTCACACTGGCACATCATTTGTTACTGGAAGGTTTTGCCGTAGTGGGTTTTGATGGCTTGAAAATCGAACCACTGCCTGAAAAATTAATCAGCGAACCTATTTATCGTTTCGCTGATCTTAAAGAAGAGCTTGATGAACGCATCATGGCGGGATTTGGCGGCGTGGCGGAATATGGCATCACCGTGCGCTGGGACAAAAACTTCTTAAAGTTAATTTACCTTAGCCTGATGCGCAAACCGTATTTTCAAGTATTTGGTGGTGTGCGCTTTGGCGGCACCATTACCATTGATGATGCGTGGGAAATGGGCTTTGATCATTTTGTCGTGGCGGTTGGCGCGGGTTTGCCTAAAGCGTTATCTGTTCCGGGTAGCATGGCGACAGGCATGCGACAGGCCAATGATTTTCTAATGGCACTGCAGCTAGGAAATGCCGCGAAATCCAGCAGCTTGACCAGTTTACAGATTCGCCTGCCCGCTGTTGTTATCGGCGGTGGTTTGACAGGCGTAGACACCGCGACCGAATTGCAAGCGTACTATATTTCGCTAGTAGAAAAAGTTTTAACGCGTTACGAAATTTTATGCGCTGAATATGGTGAAAATCACATCGAGCAACAGCTTGATCGCGCCTCCCGTGAAATTTTGCGTGAATATCTGGAACACGGCAAAGCGGTGCGACAAGAGCGCGAACGCGCGGCCGCTAACAAACAGCAACCTGATTTTATCAAATTTGTGCATCAATGGGGCGGCGTGACGATTGCTTATCGTCGCTCGATGCAAGAATCCCCTGCTTATATTAATAACCACGAAGAATTACGCAAAGCGCTGGAAGAAGGCATTTTCTACGTGGAAGGTGTTGAGCCCAGCGCCGTAGACTTAAATGAATTTGGCTACGCACAAGCGCTAATTTGCCACAAGCGTACACGCAACGCTGAAAAAGAATGGCTGACCACGACAGATACTGTTCATTTACCCGCGCGCTCTATTTTAGTCGCGACAGGCACACAGCCTAATACAGCTTATGAATTTGAATATCGCGGCACCTTCAATCGTCTTAATTTACAGTATCAGCATTACGAAGATGATAACGGTGAGCTGGTTGTCGCGCATGGCGTGGAACATTGCAAAGATCCGAAATTTGGCGCCTTCACCTCGTATCAAAAACATGACAAGCGCGTCAGTTTAATTGGCGATACACATCCTGTGTTTCATGGCAGCGTGGTGAAAGCGATCGCATCTGGCATGCGCACCTATCCTAAAATTCTGCATATCTTACGTGAGCATTTATCGCAACACGGCAGTCACGAAGAATATGAAAATTTTTCCACACGCATGCGACAATTATTCTCCGCGCAAGTCGTGTCCATTCTTCGTAAAACCAGCAAGGTGGTAGAACTAACGGTTCATGCGCCGTTAGCCGCCAAACATTTTAAGCCCGGACAATTTTACCGTTTACAGAATTTTGAAACTCTGGCACCACGCATTGATCATACTTTACTGCAAATGGAACCCTTGTCACTCATAACCGCGGAAGTAGAACCCACGCGCGGCACCTTAACCTTTTTAGTTAACGAAACCAGCGCCACCGCCAAGCTGTGCGCCACCCTAAGACCAGGTGAACCAGTTTCACTCATGGGCCCCACCGGCGTGCGTGCTAAAATCGCAACGGAACATGAAACAGTATTAATCATCGGCAATCAGCATGGCTTCGCTTTTTTACGCAATTACGGACGCGCGCTGCGCGCCGAAGGCAATCAAGTTATCTTTTTAGCGCAGCTCGAATCAAGCGAAGATATTTTCAGTCGTGAAGAACTGGAAGCCTGCGCCGACACGATCATCTGGCTCACCAAAACCGGCGCACCGGTAGAAATCACACGCGAACAAGATCAAGCTTATTCAGGCAGCGATGTCGTCGCTACGTTATTGAGCTACTCAGCAAGCAACCCCACCTTGCCATTAACAAATGTCGATCGAATTTATATCGCTGGCAACACCGAATCATTACGCAGCTTCCAGGCCGCGCGCCGCGATAAATTAAAACCCATTCTCATAAAAGATCCCAAAATATTTGGCTCTGTTTACGGCAACATGCAGTGCATGTTAAAAGGCGTCTGCGCGCAATGCCTGCAATGGCAAATCGATCCTGAAACCGGCCAACGCACCAAAGCCGTCTTCGCCTGCTCTTGGCAAGACCAGCCGCTGGAAATCATCGACATCGACCATATGGATGCGCGTGCGGCGCAGAATCATTTGCTGGATCAGTTTAATCAGTTGTGGGTTGATCATATTTTCGCAACATATGATATTGCCAGGATATAACAACGATGCAATTTGTCATGCATGAAGGCTAACGCTTCCTTTATGAATTTTATTAAATAAAGTTGAAAAAACGGGTTGGTATTTATATAAATTTTTATAAATTGTTTCCGCTAATTGTTCATTATAAGTATGGACAGTCAAGTTACGGTCATCAATTGCCATAAGTAAAATTTCAGTTTCAGTTTCATCAAGAAGTTGCGCCTGAAAGCAACCACGAATAACAGCCTTCGGCGAACCTGCATCAATCCCACTTTGTAATAAAATATAACGTTGTGCCAATTTCCAAACAGTTTCCAGGGTAAATTCAAAGCGTTGAATAGCCGCATCTCTAACAATTTTAGAATATGGCTCTTTTAACACTTCATCAAATGCGTCTAATGCTTTCTCTGTTTGAGAGATACGTTCTTTTAATCTTTCCATAGAACACCTTCTTTGAGAACCTTGGTACGAAATTCTTCGTCAGTTTGAGACAAATCCACAACATCGACAGAATAAGGAATCGTACTTTGTTCAATTTTTTCTTTTAAATGGCTGACAAAACCTGTTTTTAATTGACCCACCGGTAAGATGGCAATATCAATATCTGAAAAACGGTGAGCTTTCCCTTTAACATGCGACCCAAATAACCAGACTCTTACTGGCTGGTTATTTGAAAATTCTAAAACTAAACTCTTTAAACTATCAAGGTAGCGTTTTTGAATATCCATTGGCCATTACTCTGCCGTTATTCAATGTAAATTATAATAGCATATAATAGTAGAATACACATACTATCGAAATCACCGAAACCGACTAGCTTTTGACAGTGAGAGACCGCTCGGGTAACTCATGAGGTAACTCTAACTCAGGATAATATTGATTGATAGTTTTTACCGCATGAATAAACGCGTTTCTGCAAAATGATTCTATTAATGGGACATGTAAAGCTGTCAATTTCCTTACTACCATACTTTGCAATTCCTCAAAACTTGAGAAACTTTGCTCCAGACTGGAAAACAACCCTTTCCCATGTGAAATTTCGTCAATAATTCTTTTCGAGGGAGTTACCTGACAAAGTAGCTGAGCAATATATAGATTTTCAATTGCTACTTTCAGGACAGTTATTGGATAAGGACTCTCATGATCATATTCATCTAGCCATGAAAATTTAGGTGCCATAAAGAATTGCTCTACTGATTGTTTATGGCCTTGCATGGCATAATAACAATTCACCACATTAAATAATATTAGCGCTGAGTCAATACAACCTATTGTCCAATATAAATTACTTAATTTTTGAACATCCTTAAGAATAAACTCCATGCAGGTTTTGATATCTTTCTGAGTGACTGCTGAACTACTTTCTTTAGCTAGCATGTTGGAATAAAATTTCAAACGTTTTACCAATGCGCTGAACATACCAATATCACATGCTTTGTTTAGTATTACCATTGCCTCCGGGTTCTCTAAATCAGGATTGTTATTAAACTCACTCATTAAGAATGCACCCTTTAATTGTGAAAACAGGGTAAGCTTATCCGCTTTATCAAAAGAGACAATCTCGTGATATGGATAACCCAAAAATTTTAATTGCCTGGCCCAGCAACCATTCAAAAATATGTCAGAATCCATTATAGAATTTAATTCAGCACTGTTTTCTGCTAAAGCATATACCAAGCGGAGCGGGTAAGTTGATAATAATTTAATATGTCGATCTCGATCTTTTCCACCGAGACAAACAGCATCTAAAATATTTTTTAATAAGCTACTCTCCTCACTGCTTAATAATGAAAGCTTAGCTGATTTTAATTTAAATTTAGAATCCATATATTATTTCCATTTATTGTTTTGATTTTACACCACCATTATAATGAAATGCTTTATCTTCTTTTAGCTCTTCGGGCTCGCCCTGTGCTGGCAGTTTAGCCAATTCTTTATCACTCACCCGCTCAACTTCAGCTGGTTTTATTCCCGCTATCGGGTCAAGAACAGAAAAAGCGTCGGTTTCAGCTGGACGTAATTGCTCAACCAATTTGCCAGTAGATGAAGCCATCTTTCCCAGCAGGGTATTTCTTTTAGTTTCAAAAGCCTGCCCTATACTCTTTAAAGCTTCTTTTACCAGTTCTTGTGCCTGATCTGGCAAATTTTGTTGTATTACCAGGTAATCTTTCACGGTTTCCTCTGAAACCTTTGCTTTTTTTAATTCCTCGCTAACAAAGCTGATTTTTTTTGCAATACTTTCATCGCCAGGCGTTAACGAATCCATTTTTCTTGCCAGTTTACTAAGCATGATAAGCTGATATAAACGAGGCATGTCTTTTTCTTTCAGCACAGTATCGTATAAACGATTTAAGCTGCGAATCTTATCCTCGCCCGACAGTCTACTGATTTTTATTTTATTGTATTCGTACAAATAAAAGATAAATTTTCTCGCTTCTCTATTAATTTCAACAGCATCTGATGTCGTGCCAAATATAATTTTCTTGCCATGCGCCGTATTTTTTGCATAATAATGATCACTCTTAGCCATCAATGAAACAGCAACATTTTCATCCTCCAGCAATCGCTTGCCAAGTGGGCCACTTGCCTCTATATAATACCCCATACCAGTAGCAATCGTCATTTTCACCAAATTCGTTCTATCTTTTGCAGCCGCATCGCCTTCGTCGCCAAATACCAGACATATTTTTTTATGCCTACCCTTATCATGAGACCAGACCATCAAATAATTTGTAAAACTTTTATCTTCTGCCATTTTTTCAACAAGTTTATTATAATAACCCCTATGAATCTTGCTTTTAAATTCTTCTTCTGTATATAGCTTACCGCCTATCTTTTCATAGGTTTGTTTGTACGAACGATATAATTGATCGACCTCGCTATTACTCAATTCCGATGTTTTTCTAGATTTCATATGCCCCCTCCTCTCACCGTAGATTTCATTATGCTTATACTCTCATTATAGTTCATGGTTATAGCAAATGCGGAAGGTAATAGTTTTCTATTTTTCAATAAGATAATAGCTCCAGGGTGGGGCAAA
>DAIDIB010000029.1 GCA_027459575.1 Gammaproteobacteria bacterium
AGGCTGATTGCCACCCAAACGAAACGCAGCTTCTATCCGATTACGACCGCCGATATTCTCGGTGGTACCATCGGGGCTTCGGTGAAGAAGCTCACCGACCTATTCGCCCGGGCCAAAGAAAACAACCCTTCCATTATCTTCATCGATGAAATCGACGCTGTTGGTCGTCATCGCGGCGCGGGTTTGGGCGGCGGTCACGATGAACGCGAGCAAACACTCAATCAATTACTCGTCGAGATGGATGGTTTCCAGGGAAATGAAGGTGTCATCGTCGTTGCCGCCACCAACCGTCCAGACGTGTTAGACCCAGCGTTGTTGCGTCCAGGCCGTTTCGACCGTCAAGTTGTGGTCGGTCTGCCAGATGTAAAAGGCAGAGAATTTATTTTGCGCGTGCATTGCCGCAAAGTGCCGCTCTCTGACAACGTAAATGTTGCGGTCATTGCGCGCAGCACACCCGGTTTCTCCGGCGCTGACCTGGCCAATATCGTAAACGAAGCGGCTTTATTCGCCGCGCGCGCCAACAAGCGCGTTGTCGAGATGGACGATTTCGAAAAAGCCAAAGACAAGGTCATCATGGGCGCGGAGCGTCGCTCTATTGTGATGTCGGAAGAAGAAAAAAAGCTGACGGCGTATCATGAGGCGGGCCATGCGATTGTGGGTCTGCTAGTGCCAATGCATGATCCAGTGCATAAAGTCACGATTATCCCGCGCGGTAGAGCGTTGGGGGTGACGATGTTCTTGCCGGAAGGCGATCGTTACAATTACAGTCGTGAATATCTGGAAAGCAAGTTGTCCAGCTTGTTCGGCGGTCGTATCGCGGAAGAAATTATTTTTGGTAATGGCAAGGTAACCACCGGCGCGTCGAATGATATTCAAAAAGCGACGGAAATCGCGCGTAACATGGTTACCAAATGGGGTTTGTCAGATAAAGTTGGCCCCCTCACCATCGGCACTAATGACGAAGAAGTGTTTTTAGGTCATTCCATCACACGGCATAAAGATGTGTCTGAAGCGACATCCAGCGTGATTGACGCGGAAGTGCGTGACATTATCGAGCGTAATTACCAGCGTGCGGTGAAATTGCTCAAGGAAAATATTGAAAAACTGCACGCGATGGCGGGTGCGTTAGTGAAATATGAAACAATAAACGTCGATCAGATTAAAGATGTTATGGAAGGACGACCCGCGCGTGAACCGGAAGGCTGGAGCAATTCACCGGCTCAAACCGGCGCGAGAAAAGATGTCATTAGTCCAGATTCCGAAGAAAACAAACAACAGTCATTAAAAATTGATGACGTGAACAAAGAGGTTGCTCCGGCAGATGGCTCAACAACGAATTGATACAATGACCGTGTCAAAATCTCGCAAGTATTTTGGTACAGATGGCATCCGCGGCCGCGTGGGTGTTTGGCCGATTACGCCGGAATTTGTCTTAAAGCTAGGCTGGGCAGTCGGCAAAGTGCTGGCGCGCCAGGGCGATGGCAAGGTGCTCATTGGGAAAGACACGCGTATTTCGGGTTACATGTTTGAATCGGTTTTAGAGTCCGGTCTTTCTGCCGCGGGTATTGATACGCACTTGTTAGGGCCGATGCCAACGCCGGCTATCGCTTATTTAACACGTACCTTGCGCGCTCAGGCTGGTATTGTTATCAGCGCCTCGCACAACCCTTACTATGACAACGGCATTAAATTTTTCTCAGCATTAGGCACCAAACTGCCTGATGAACTTGAGCTGGCTATCGAAGAACAACTCGAACAACAGATGACAACAGTCGACTCCGCCGAGCTTGGTAAGGCAATTCGCGTGGTGGATGCGCCTGGTCGTTATATCGAATTTTGCAAGAGCACCGTGGCTTCCGATGTCACTTTAAATGGCTTAAAAATCGTGGTGGATTGCGCCAATGGCGCGTCGTATCACATCGCGCCGAATGTATTTAAAGAATTAGGCGCGGAAGTCATTGAGATTGGCGTGGAACCGAATGGCTTGAATATTAATTTGCAGTGCGGCGCGACACATCCTGAATTGCTGCAAAAAACGGTGTTGGCGCATAAGGCAGATTTAGGCATCGCGCTGGATGGTGATGGTGATCGCGTTGTCATGGTCGATCATAAGGGCCATATTCTGGATGGCGATGAGTTGCTTTACATCATCGCGCGGCATCGTATCGCACAGCAAACCTTCAAGGGTGGCGTGGTAGGCACCGTCATGTCTAACCTGGGCTTTGAACGTGCGCTGAATGAATTAGGTGTGGAGTTTGTGCGTGTGTCTGTGGGTGATAGGTATATCATGGCGGAGTTGCATAAACGTCACTGGAGTCTGGGTGGTGAGCCATCGGGTCACATTGTTTGTCAGCCTACCTTAACAGGTGATGGTATTATCACCGCTTTGCAAGTATTGGCCGCCATGCGCAGCCAGCATTTGCATTTGGCTGAAATTCGTAGCGGCATGAATAAATTCCCGCAGATTTTATTGAACGTCACCGCGCCACAAACCTTATCTATCGAAAAACCCGCCATTCAGCAGGCTGTTAAAGACGCTGAAAGCACGCTGGGCAAAAAGGGCAGGGTTATCTTGCGACGTTCGGGTACCGAACCGCTGGTGCGGGTGATGGTCGAAGGTGAGGATGAGGCTCAAGTCCGTACGCTTGCCCAACAAATTGCTGATGCCGTGACGGCTGAAGTCTAAAGGGGTCAAGTTTCATCTATCGGTATAAGACCCGCAAAAAAAACCCCGCTTTCGCGGGGTTTTTTGTTACGGGATGCGATTAAGCAACCATTTCTTTCAGCTTCTTCAGAGCCTTGATTCTAACAGTCTTGTAAGCTGGGCGAGCTTTGATCATGATTTCTTCGCCGGTGAAAGGATTTACACCTTTACGAGCGGATCGAGCTGGCTTCTTAACAACCGTGATTTTCAAGACGCCTGGCATGACAAATTTGCCTGGACCGCCTGTTTTAACGTGTTTTTCAATGACTTGAGTCAGACAATCAAGAACGCCTACCACGTCTTTCCTGTTGATGCAGGTAACGTCGGTAATGGTTTTGATCATGCCACTCTTGGTCAGTGGGTCTTTGAAGGACGGCATTTTTTTCGCTGTCGTTTTAGTGGCAGCAGCAGATTTCCCGTTGGTTGACTTCCGTTTCGTTCTCGTAGATTTCTTTCCAGCCATAGTTTCCTCACAAGTTTGAATAAATAAATGACAATAAATAAAATACCATTTTTTCAGAATTTTGCGAGCTTTTTTTTACAAAAAATGTAAAAAATAGGGGAAAAATGGCATTTTGGGGGTGTTTTTGTTTTTTCGATGTCGTCCTGAGAGCGCTTTTACTCGAAGGATCTCCTTATTTTACCTCGCAATTTGCTAAGAGAGATTCTTTGGCGCAAAAGACGCGCCTCAGGACGACATAGTCACCTATTGCTTGTTTTATCAGCTTCCTATACAATTCAGGCGCTTCAAAACGGTTAATTTCACAGATTTACAGGAAACAAGATGAAAACGTACTTCGCGAACAAAGAAATTGCAGAAAACAAGTGGTATGTGGTTGATGCGGCTGGAAAAGTCCTAGGTCGCTTAAGCACCCAGATCGCTATGCGTCTGCGTGGCAAACATAAGCCAGAATACACCCCGCATGCTGATACTGGTGATTACATCGTTGTTATCAATGCCGAACAAATCAAAGTGACCGGTGACAAAGCCGCAAACAAGATCTACTACGATCACTCAGGTTACCCAGGCGGTTTGAAGGAAACGACCTTCGATAAACTGCATGAAAAAGATCCAACTCGTATTATTGAAAGGGCGGTTAAAGGCATGCTCCCACGTAATCCACTGGGCCGTGCCATGCTGAGCAAGTTAAAAGTCTACGCGGGTGCAGAGCATCCGCATAGCGCGCAGCAGCCGGAAGTATTAAATCTGGATCAGGATAAATAAGGTAAGATTATGGCAGTAGCAGAAAAGAATTTTTACGGTACCGGGCGCAGAAAAACATCTACCGCTCGCGTATTTATTAAACCAGGCAAGGGCAGCATCGTTATCAACGATAGCACCCTCGATGACTATTTTGGCCGTGAAACAGCCCGCATGATCGTCAGGCAGCCACTCGAAGCCACCAACATGGTTGGTCGCTTTGATATTAATGTTACCGTCGTTGGCGGTGGCATTAGCGGTCAGGCTGGTGCGATTCGTCACGGTATTTCACGCGCGTTGGTCGCCTATGAGCAAGATGGTGATGATTCTTATTCGGGCGAAGGCAGTGGTGGCCCAATCAAGATGGCGCTTCGCAAAGCAGGTTACATGACCCGAGATTCACGTGAAGTTGAACGTAAAAAAGTGGGCTTGCATGGCGCCCGTAAAGGTACGCAGTACTCCAAGCGATAGTTCCAATGCTTTTCATATGCTTGGGGGATCGTCTAGTGGTAGGACAGAGGACTCTGACTCCTCTAACCTAGGTTCGAATCCTAGTCCCCCAGCCATAACGTGGGAATTTTTCTATGGCAATCGTCTCGAACAAGCGAACAGTGATGACGCTCTACTCCGGCGCTGTTGATCTTAACAGTCACCGTGTGCGTATTGTATTAGCTGAAAAAGGTGTTTCTTACGAAGTCATTAATATTGAATCCCGAGGCAAGCCAGAAGAACTGGTTGAGCTTAACCCGTATGGCACCGTGCCAACACTGGTTGACCGTGAACTCGCGCTTTACGAACCAAATATTATTACCGAATATTTAGATGAACGTTTTCCACATCCGCCACTGATGCCGGTTTATCCTGTGGCACGCGCCAAAGCTCGATTGATTATTTATCGCATCGAACGTGAATGGGGCCCGTTAATCAAAAAACTGGAAACAGGCAAAACCACCGAAACACGCGCAGCGGCTAAAGAGCTAGCCTCGTATTTTTCTCAAATCATGCCGGTGTTTAATTCATCCGCGTATTTTCTTGGCGACGAATTTACTCTCGTAGATTGTTGCCTCGCACCCATTATTTGGCGTTTGCCGATGTGGGGGGTAACGTTCACGCCATCCGATACCAAAATTTTGAATAAATACGCTGATCGTTTATTTCAGCGTGATTCATTCCAGGCAAGTTTGACCGAAGCTGAACAAGAGTTAAGGAAGACTAAAGAAGAAATGAACTAGGGAGGGTAATATGCTTTCAAATAAACCTTATTTAATGCGCGCTTTTTATGACTGGATTGTGGATAGTGCGTTTACTCCTCTTGTTGTGCTGAATACCAATCATCCCAAGTGTCGCATCCCGCTTGAATACGCGACAGATGGTGAAATTGTTTTTAATATTTCGCCAAGTGCCATTCGCGATTTGAAAATTACCAATGTCAGTATTGAGTTTAAAGCGTCCTTTACTGGCGTGATTCATTTTATTTCCGCTCCTATTAAAGCAGTTAATGCGATTTACGCCGAAGAAAATGGCGAGGGCGTGTTTTTTGACGCTGACGACAGCACAGATGAGACGGGTGTCGGTGGCGTACAGCTACGCGGCATTGAAGGCTCGGCCAATGTTAGCGCGATTAGCCAAGATTCATCGCCTCATAACCCAGAAAAAATTATTCCAAATGTGGGTAAGGATAAGCCTGTTCTTAGATTGATTGAGTAGATCGCCGCCTACGCGCAAAGAGCGCGCATCGGGGCGGCAGGTAGCTTCTGAATATAATCCCGTGTTAACGCAAAAAGCGCGTTATTCCGGATGATATTGCTTTATATTATCAACATCCTCTTCACCGACTCCAGATGTTGTGACTTTTTTTGCATACCCTTATTCTTCACATATCTCTCAATCACTTCCTTCGCCTGTTCCCGCGACAGTGGTTTCTGCATCGTATCATTAATGCCATAAACACCATGCGTACTCGCCGCTGACTCACTCACATGCGCAGTAAGTGCGATAATCGGCGTACGTTCATCCGTACCACGTTCTAATTTCCGTATCAGCTTGGCCGTCAAGTCGCCCTGTATATCTGGCAGGCCAATATCCATAAATATTAAATCATATTTTCCAGGTTGAAACGCATCAAGCGCCTGTTCGCCCGTTTCGGCAATATCAATTTTGCAGCCGAATGAACCGAGCAACGATGCCTGAATGCGTTGCACTACTTGATTGTCTTCCACCAATAGAATTTTTATCGCAGCTTGTTCAGGCGGCACTGTATTCGTCGGCGTGGGTGCAATCTGCAGCGGCGACTGGATGGCTGCCGGCGCCCGAGCAGTATTTATTTTGGGACTGATAAGCGCTGGCTGAATCGCTTGTTCTTGCAAAGGTAATGTTACAATAAACTGACTGCCTTCCTCCGGTTCGCTAATTACATTGATCGTGCCATGCATGGATGCCACAAATTTATGCACAATATAAAGCCCAATGCCATTACCATCGTATTTGCCACGGTAGGAGGGGATGAGACGCGTAAAATGCTCAAAAATCGCTTCCTGCTTATTGGCAGGGATACCAATGCCCGTATCTTCCACCACGATTTGTAGCATGTTCTCAATTTGTCTGACGCGAATGGTCACGCCACCTTTTGCCGTAAACTTCACGGCGTTGCTCACCAGGTTAAGAATGATGCGGTAAATGCCCGTGCGGCTACCTGTGATGTATTCTGATACATTGTCTGCGTAATCCACGTTCAAATATAGGCCGCGGCTGGTCGTGGTCGGTGAGAAAATATCACAGATTTCATCAATAGCGGTTTTTAAATTGAAATTTTCCGTGACGAGCTTGGCGTTACTTTTTTCTAATTTGAACACTTCCAGACAGTTATCAAAGAAGGTTAATAATTGTCGGCTTGAGATCAACAATATTTTGGCAAAATCCAGTTCTTCAGCAGAGAGTCTGTAGGTCAATAACTCGGCGATGCCAATAATGCCGGCTAGCGGTGTTTTGACATCATGACTCAAGTTGGTAATAAATTCAGTTTTGCTGCGATTTGCTTCTTCGGCTTTTTCTTTAGCGATTTTTAAAGCTTCTTCCATTTGCTTTCGTTCAGTAATGTCAAACGAAACACCCAGGATGCCGAAAACATTGCCGCTCTCATCAAAGAGTGGTATTTTTTTACTGATAAAGATGGTCGGTTGGCCGCAAAGGACACCCAGCTCTTCAACGGTCTGCGCGACACCCTCAATGAAAATTTTTTGATCAATTTTGTCAAGCCCGCAGGCCGTAACAGGATCAAGCAACTCATCATTTCGTTTACCAATGATTTCTTCCGGCGAGTTGTAGCCAAGACTTTGCGCCATGTTATCGTTACACCCAAGTATTCTGCCGTCGCTTGCTTTCCAATAAACGTTGCCAGGCATGGCGGCAATGATGGTTCTTAATATTTCTATCTCGGATTCAGGCTTGACAATGATGTATTTTTTTACAGTTGTGTAAATTTCACTCATATTTAATGATGGTATTTCATTTTCCACACATTATTCTCTTGTCAATTTGTAAAAAATGTTAATAATAGGGCTGCCGTTATTTACTGTTTTTTTTGTGAGTATTGCTACATTACAATAATAGCATTTATAATACCAGCCAAATGCTAACTGATATTAGTAGAGTTTATATGGGTATATTAAAACTACTAGCATATAGTAAAATAAAAATTATGGGTGCTGCGAGGGTGAACAATGTCTAAAACAAGATACATCTTAAAAAAGGATTCAATAAAGGGAGCATTAGTTAAAAAAGAGCTGCGAATAGCGGATTCATTTGATCCATCTAAAATATGTTTGAACGTTTCACGGTGTGAAGGTTATAACGAAAGCTCTCAGCATGAGCTTTTTGCCCTGATCGAAGGCGCATTAAATGAAGGATACCGCGTTCAATATTTAGTAGCTGGCAAAAATCCTGAAGCGTACGCGAAATGGTATGAAAAAAACAAAGCTACTATTGATGCGTTAAGTGCAAATCTTAATTTTGAATTAATCAACAAAGATGAGTTTATAACTACCGATTCCTATCAGGTGGTTAGCAGACAATTCGACGATTTTTTTAATTTAGAAGAAGAAAAAAAGAAAACATTAGATGAGCAAAGAAAAATTGATTTAGGAAAATATACAAAAAATCATCCGACTGAAAAGTTCGATGAAGATCATCCTATCGTCGATGCCAAATTATTTCTCGCGTTGGCTAAAAAGAATAAAGATAGAGGCTGTATTACGACCTCTTGCTGGCACGGTAATACATTTTCCGCCACGTTGGGACACGTACGTGATCTTATGGATAGAATGACTGAGATTGGTTGCAAAAAGCAGGATCTTCTTCTGATGCATCCACTCAACAGACAAAAAGTAAAAGATGACTTATTTGATGTGGTTGAAATGAAAGAATCAACAAGAAAAGAGCATAAAGGCAAGGATGATTTTACAGCTAGCGAACACTCAATGCCATTTGATGCATTAACAGCATTGGTGGGATTTGGCAAAGAAAATGTCGATGCGCAGTGGGTAATCAGTTACATCAATAGCGCTGATATTCAATTTGATGCGCTGACCGCGATGATTAAGTTAGGTAAAGAAGGTGTGAACCCTGCTTGGGCGGCTATCGTTCTTTGCGGTGTTTTCTTTGGTGATCATAATCCTTCGCTGGATCTTCAGTTGAAGGTGGAAAAACAAGATGGTTCGGATGAAGAGTCTGCCTACATTAAGGTGACGCTTGCCAAAGATCGTGCAGCCATGCATGACATGAGTAGTCAGTTTGAACCTGTAAAACTGGATGGTTTGGCTTCTGGATCTGCTTCCTCTGCGGCTATATATAAAGAATTAGAGAACGCCTTACGAAGTGAAGTGGGTAAGCGAATGCAAGTGCCTGATGCTGCGACAGCGGCTGTGCGTTTTGGTAAAGAACGCATTGATCCAACATGGACTGCTGCATTTTTAAAAGTATATTCTGCCTTATTTAAACTTTATAAGAATCCGACACCAGCTCCAATGCCATCTTCCTTAGGGGTCGAGGCTCTTAAAGAAGTGCGTGTTGAGTCGCAAGCAGATGCTGGAAAGGCGAAGATTACCTTGGCTGGCACACCAGAAGCACTTGAGGCAATGGGTGGTTCGTTTACCCAGGTAGAGTCAGGAAATGTTTTTGGTGATGATAAATCACCTTCGCGTTCACCAGGTTCGATGTTTGCGCCATTTAGAACAACTGTAGTGTCAAAACCTTCTCTTGCTGTTGTGCCAGTAGATGAAAAGGCTGTGCCAAGATTCGAGGCGAAGGCATAGAGTTATCATCTCATGCAGCTTTGTCATCCCGCGCAGCTTCTGGCGTGGGATGACACACTAGAAGCTGCGCAGAATGACATACACTAATTCTCATACTGAAATATCTTAATCACCCTCTGCACGCCCGACACTTGCCTTGCAATATCCACCGCAATATCAGCCTGATCACGCTTCACTTTACCCATCAAATACACTGTGCCATTTTCCGTCACCACTTTGATCGTGCCGGATTTTAAATCTTCATTGGCCAGCATCTGACTTTTAATTTTGGTGGTAATCCACGAGTCGCTGGTGCGAGTGAGTGAAGAAGTAGGGCCTTGAATAGTAATCTGGTTGTAGAGTCGCGCATTGCCAGAAACACTTTTCGCAATGTCGCCAGCTTTGTCGCGGTTGGCGGCGGAAGTGGTTTCGCCTGTCAACAGCACCACATCATTAAATACCGTCACTTCAATATGGCTATCATTTTTTAACGCCGGCACTTTGTTGATTTTGTCTGAAATATTATTCGCCAGGCTGTTATCTTGCAGCGTATGTTCTATCGTGCGATGGTCGTATACCACAGCAATGGCCGCGGCGCCCGCTGCGACACCAGCGACAAAACAACCGTGCAAACTGCAGGCAAGAGTAATAATCGCAAATTTTTTGGTAAAGGTTTTCATGTTGAAGTAGCTCCTTCGTGTCCGAATAATCTGAAATCGACGATGTCACAAATACAATGGATAATTAACAAATGCGTTTCCTGAATGCGTGCGGTGTCATAGGATGGCACGCGAATTTCGATGTCTTTTTCCAGCAGGTGATCTGCGATTTTGCCACCATCGTTGCCGGTGAGGGCGATGACGTTCATGTTTTTATCGTGCGCGGCTTTGATGGCGTTGATGACGTTGGCGGAGTTGCCGCTGGTGGAGATCGCTAATAACAGGTCTCCGGGGTGGCCAAGGGCGCGGACTTGTTTGCCGAATATGTCTGAATAGTGGTAATCGTTGGCGATGGAGGTGAGGGTGGCGATATCGGCCGTGAGCGCCATTGCAGGCAGCCCAGGGCGCTCGTGCTTGAAGCGGTTGAGCATCTCGGAGGAGAAGTGCAGGGCATCGCAGGCGGAGCCGCCATTGCCGCAGCTCAGAATTTTGTGGCCTTCGAGCAAGGCTTGAACAATTTCTTCGGATGCTTCGGCGACAATGTTCAAAATAGCATCAGCAGAGTTGATTTTCGTCTGGATGCTGTCGGAGAAGCTTTGTCGTATGCGTTCAATTAAGCTGTTCATGCTCAATGGCCTTTGAAATTAGCTGGCCATTATTGCATAAATATGTATCTATGTCATGCCGGTGTCAGCGGGGATGGCGTAGCCCGGATTAGCGCGTTTTTTGCGCGTAATCCGGGGATCGACATGTTTACCACGCATTCTTAATCCAGCTTATTTTAGGTGTAATAGCTGATCCATCCAGTGCCACTACATCAAAGCGGCTCGATACGGTATATAACCATTTTTTGCGCTGCAAATACCATAAGGCGGTTTTGGTGAGTTTTTGAATTTTGGCAGGGGTGATGCTTTCGAGTGCGTTACCATACATTTCATGTGCACGGTAACGCACTTCTACAAAAATCACCTGCACCTTATCTCGCATGATTAAATCTATTTCACCGACATAGCACTGAAAATTGCGTTCAAGTAACCGTAATCCTTGCTTTTGCAGATATTGTAGAGCAATATTTTCCATTTGTTCGCCAAACTCTCTCATGTGTAAGGTTTCCTTATGTTATATGTAGTGGCAACACCCATTGGTAATATGCAGGACATGACGCTGCGCGCGATTGAGGTATTAAAAAGCGTGGATAAGATTGCAGCGGAAGATACGAGACATTCGAAGACGCTATTAAACCATTTTATGATTAACAGGCCAATGATTTCTTTGCATGAGTTTAATGAGCGCGAATGTATGGATATGTTGCTCGAACACCTGGATAAGGGCGAAACGTTGGCATTAATTTGTGACGCGGGTACGCCGTTGATCAGTGACCCGGGTTATCATTTGATTAAAGAAGCTAAAGCCCGTGGGGTGAAAGTGGTGCCGATACCCGGTGCTTGTGCGGCGATTGCTGCTTTAAGTGTGGCAGGCCTGCCAACCGACCATTTTGTATTTGAGGGATTTTTACCGGCGCGGCAGGAAGCGTGTCGCGCGCGGCTGAAAGAATTGCTATATGAAACACGCACACTGATTTTTTATGAAGCACCGCATCGTTTGCTGGATTCTTTACAGGCGATGGTCGATGTGCTGGGTGCAGATCGTGTCGCTGTCGTCGCGCGTGAGTTGACGAAAATACATGAATCTGTGATTTATTCCACGTTGGGTGAATTGCTGGAACAGTATTCTGCGCATCCTGATAAACAACGTGGGGAAATTGTTATTTTGGTGCATGGCACGGAACAGAAGAGCGGGGAGAGTATCCTCATTAATCCCGATCATGTGCTGGATGTGTTGCTGGAAGAGCTTCCGCTTAAGCAGGCTGCTGCGCTTGCCGCGAAGATTACCGGCGAACGTAAGAATGCGTTGTATGAGAAGGCGTTGGGAAAAAAAGGAGAGTGACGAAAGCACTCTCCGGATAACATAATTACTTGCTGTTTACGCTAACGCAATACATATAGACGGTTCTGTTATGGTTGCCTGACCATTCTTCACGTTCCGTATAAAACGGCGCGCTGATGGTTTCATTGCTGTGATTCATTGCAACTTCAGCATCTAACTGGATTAACGCGCTTTGTTTAACATAGTTAGAGCTGCAGATGATTCTTTTACCACTGATTTCACCTAAAGCTAAATCAGCAAAAGCATTTAAGCTGATCAGTGACAGTGCTGCCGCAGCGATTATTGTTAATTTTTTCATGTAAATAGCTCCTCGTTGAGTAAATGATCAGGGTAAAATTTAACCTTTCAGCATCATTTTGTCAACAAAAAGCACAATAAAATAAGTCAGCCGATAAGCCGGGTTCTGTCTTGGACAACCATTTATCTGGGATGCCTGTCGCCAGACACCTCAAGCAGTCTACCCAAACCCAGTGCGGGACACACTATTGGGTTCCTATTTGACCTTACTCCAGGCGGGGTTTACCGTGCCGAAACTGTTACCAGTTACGCGGTGCGCTCTTACCGCACCTTTTCACCCTTACTCCTTTAGCCAGCGGAGCGGTTTATTTTCTGTGGCACTTTCCGTCGGCTTGCGCCGCCCAGGTGTTACCTGGCGCCTTACCCTGTGGAGCCCGGACTTTCCTCTCTATTTTCATAGAGCGATTGTCTGGCTGACTTAGCCCGCTAGTGTAGCCTGGATGCGTTCTTTATGTCCAGAAAATAAATAAATTTAATTATTAATCATATAGATAAAGGATATTATGTTCGAAAAATGGCAAACTATAATTAAGTATAAGATAACTATAATGACAAAACGAGAAGCTCATATGCCGGGCAAGCTTCTGGTCATTAATGGACATGGGGCAAAAATTCATATCAGGCATCGTCAGTGGCACCCCTGTCCAAACAAATACCACTGCCTCCAGCCAGATCAATCCTTGTCCTAACTCCTTGAAAAATCCCCCCTATTTTTGCATTATCAGTGGTAATCTGTGGCGAAAAGTGTTGTAATGTGGAAATTTGTGGTAATATTAACTTAACCCACAGAAAGTTTTGGCTGCAGTAGTGAAGGGTGCTTACGAGAGTTGAGGGCTGTGGGTTTTTCTCTCTAGGAGGATGATGCAGTGTTCAGAGGCATAAACGGGGTAAACATCGATGCGAAGGGCAGAATTGCCATGCCGACCCGTTACCGCGAACGTCTGCAGTTAGACAGCAAAGGGTCAGTCGTACTGACTATCGATACCGAAGAACGTTGTCTCCTTCTGTATCCACTACCCGAATGGGAAGAAATCGAACGTAAGCTGGCTGCGTTGCCGAGCTTTAACGCTGCGGCACGCCGAATTCAACGCTTGCTCATCGGACACGCGTCAGATGTCGAGATGGACAGCCAAGGCAGAATATTATTGCCGCCAATGTTAAGAGAATACGCTGGCCTGACTAAAGCAGTGGTGCTAATCGGGCAGGGCAAGAAATTTGAGTTGTGGGATCAGGAACAATGGGATAACCGTCGTGGCCACTGGCTTGAAGAAGAATCAAGCACCGATGAAAGTGGGTTGCCAGACGAGTTGAAATCTATTTCATTGTAGGGCATATAGGGAGCTTTAACTTTTATGGCTGTATTGCGCATGAGTGAAGCATTCAATCAACATATACCGGTTCTGCTAAATGAAGCGGTAGACAATCTTATTACCGATACTAACGGTATATATGTTGACGCGACCTTTGGTCGTGGCAGCCACTCCGCCGCCATTTTGAAAAAGCTGGGACAGCAGGGCAGGCTGATCGCCTTTGATCGCGATCCTGAAGCGATTGCTTATGCTGAAAGCCACATTAAAGATAAACGATTTACCATTTTTCACTGCGCTTTTTCACGCATGTATTTGTGTCTGAAGGAAATGGGCGTGGAAGGCAAAATTGCAGGTGTACTGTTTGATCTTGGGGTGTCGTCACCACAGCTCGACAACCCTGAGCGGGGTTTTAGTTTCGTCCGGGAAGGCACGCTCGACATGCGTATGGATACGAGCCAGGGCATCAGCGCGATGCAATGGCTTGCAGAAGTCGATGAAACCGAGCTTGCAGATGTGCTCTGGCAATACGGTGAGGAAAGATTTGCCCGCCGTATTGCGCGAGCGATCGTAGAAACACGCAAGACCACGCCGATCACGACGACTTTGCAGTTGGCGGAATTGATTAAATATGCGGTGCCAAAACAAAAAGGCCCGTATGAGAAACATCCTGCGACACGCAGTTTTCAGGCGATACGCATAGCGATTAACCAGGAATTATCCGAAATTGAGCTGGGACTCAATCAGGCGTTGGAAATGCTGCGAATAAATGGCCGATTGGCTGTGATCAGCTTCCATTCATTAGAAGACAGAATTGCCAAGCAGTTTATTAAACTGCATGAAAAAGGACGAGAGCTGCCGCGAGGATTACCGGTAAAAGGCGAAGCATTTGAGTCTCGCCTCAAAGCGGTCGGCAAGCCCATTAAACCAGGTTTACAGGAAGTTAATACTAACCCAAGGGCACGGAGTGCCATTTTACGTATAGCGGAGAAACTACTATGAACGCGGCAGCACGCTTAGTTCATCAAGGTGTCTTAACTCGTCAATATTTGTTGATGATGTCTTTGACGAAAAGACAAATGGCGGTATTCATGCTGGCGACAGCGGTATTGCTGTCAGCACTGGCTACCATATATATTACGCACGTCTCACGCTTGCTGCATGCGAATTACGAGCGCAGCTTGTTTGAGCAAGATCGTTTGCATGTGGAAAATGGTCAATTGCTGCTTGAGCGTAGCGCCTGGATGATGCAGGGCCGCATACAGCAATTGGCGGAAAATAAATTAGGTATGGTTGTGCCGGACACCAAGTCGGTGGTGATCATACAGGAGTAAGATGTAGCCCGGATGAAATTTGCTTTTTAAATTCATCCGGGGATAACGGTAACCAAAAGAATCGCTCCCTGGATGAAACAAGAAGCGTTTCATCCGGGCTACACGTGGCACATTAAAATGACTCAAGAAAAACATTCTTCTTTCATCCCCTGGCGGTTCAATCTGCTACTCATCATCATTTTCCTGGTCGTGTTAGGTCTCGTCTGCCGCGTATTGGATTTGACAATTCTCGACAAATCCTTTCTGCAACATCAGGGCGATGAGCGTACACTGAGACTGGTGAGTACGCCTTCCTATCGTGGTATTATTTTCGATCGCAATGGTTACCCACTCGCTGTCAGCACTACTGTCTATTCCATCTGGATCAATCCCAAAGAGTTTGATGCCAACAACGAATCACTCATGGCACTCAGCAAACTGCTAGGCATGCCCATTAAAGAACTACGCAAAATTATCACGCAAAATCAAAAAAAATCTCGCTGCGAATTCGCCTATTTAAAACGCGGCATGTCGCCCGAAGTTGCCAATAAAGTTAAAGCGCTTGGCCTGGTTGGGCTCTACACGCAAGAAGAATCACGCCGCTATTATCCGGAAGGCGAAGCATCAGCGCACGTGATCGGTTTTACTAATGTCGATGACAAAGGACAGGAAGGATTAGAGTTAGCTTACAACGATTGGCTGACAGGCGAGCCTGGAAAAAAATGGGTGATCAAAGACCGATTAGGGCGTGTGATTTCCGATGTGCGCAAAGTGAGTGATCAGCGCCCAGGCCGCGATCTGGTGATTAGCATAGATAGACGCATTCAATATCTGGCGTACCGCGAATTACAAGCGGGCGTGAAAGATAATCTCGCACGCTCAGGATCGGTTGTCGTGCTCGATGCCAAAACCGGCGAAGTGCTGGCGATGGTTAACCTGCCATCGTTTAACCCCAATCAACGGCCAATAAAAATAACAGAAGATGTGCGTAATCGCGCGGTAACCGATATTTTCGAACCAGGTTCTACCATGAAAGCGTTTACCGTCGCCGTTGGGGTAGAGAGTGGAAAATACACGCCTACAACCCTGTTCGACACGAATCCCGGCTGGATGCGTGTAGGTAATAAAATAGTAAAAGATCACAAGAATGAAGGGTTGATCACGCTGACGCAAGTGTTACAACGTTCCAGTAACATCGGCGCGTCGAAGATTGTTTTATCCTTACCGCCCGATCGCTTATGGAATTTAATGCGTCGAGTGGGCTTTGGTGAACCAACAGGCGTCGGTTTTCCTGGTGAGCAGGGTGGGATGCTTATCAAGCATAATCCGTGGGGACAGTTTGTGCTGGCAACCTTGTCATTTGGTTACGGCATGTCAGTCACGACCTTGCAGCTCGCGCGCGCTTACAATGTGTTTGCTAATGATGGCGTGAAATTGCCTGTGTCACTATTGCGAGTAAAGCAAGCTCCCACCGGCGAGCGTGTGTTAAATAAAAATGTCTCACGCCAGACGGTCATGATGTTAGAAGCCGTTGTCAGCAAAAACGCAGCTTGGTCCGCGCATGTCCCTGGCTATCGCGTCGCTGGTAAAACTGGCACGGCGAAAATGGCAACCCAGGGTGGCTACAAAAAGCATCAGTATACTTCATCCTTCGTCGGTTTCGCGCCCGCCAGTAATCCGCGCCTGGTCGTTGCTGTTGTCATTCATGATCCGCAAGGTAAACATTACTATGGCGCGGAAGTGTCCGCTCCCGTTTTTGCAAGAATCATGCAAAATGCCCTCCGTATTCTTGATATTCCTCCTGATGATACAAGCTCATTAGCTGCTTGACGCGCTCCTCGTTTAGGTCTACAAACGAGGATGTTCACCAACAAGGAGCATTAGGAAATGAAGTTGAAATTAAGTGCGATCAGTTTATCAATCATGGCGCTGGCGGCCGCGAGCAGCGCGCAAGCAATCGAGCTAGATGGAACAGTGTCCGCGAATGTGCGAACCGCGGATGTCAGAGGGAATACTGGCACGCAATCAGTCAAGTTAATGCGTTTAAAATTAAGCAGTGAAGAGTTGCAGGCTTTGAATGGCCCGCGACGGCTTTCTGCCAATCAAGTGGCAAAAACGGATGATTCGTTACCCTCCAGCGCGGATGTGAGTGCGATTGATACCGTTTTAAATCAAGGCATGCACGGCAGTTGCGTGACATTCGCCGTCAGCGGCGCGCTGGATGCATTGATAGGTAAAGGGGATTACGTCAGTCAATTATGCAGTCTTGAGCTGGGCGCTTATCTGGAAAATCGTGCTTATACTTATGGCGGTTGGGATGGTTCTTTTGGTCCCCTCGTGTTGAATCAGTTCATGATGAACGGCATTGTCAGCATCGATAAACAAAAAACCAAAGGCTGTGCTGGCGTGACCAAGTATCCAACTTATAGTGAAACGAATACTGGCAAGCCGATGACGCTGGAAGAATATCATGGTCTGAGCGAACAGCTCACTTTAAATAGTAAATCTCCGACCTATTTTTATTGGGAGTCTATATTAGGTGATGATCAGTCTGATTTCAAAGAATATGACGCTGATAAGTTGGTTGAAGCAGTAAAGCGCAATTTGGCAACCAAACTGCCGAATCGTGACGTGCGTATGACCTTTGGTACCATTATCCCTTATAAGATGTGCAATGTAGGTGCGTGCGCCAAGTATCATCACGCTAACGACACCTGGGCGTTGACCAAGTCCATGGAGCGAGATTTCAAAGATGACGAATTGGCTGGCCATGAAATGATGATTATTGGCTATGACGATAATGCAGAAGTTATCGATAGCGAAGGTGGCAAGCATAAAGGCTTGTTTAAGCTGCGCAACTCCTGGGGTGCGATGGCGGGTGATAAAGGTAATTACTACATCACTTATGACTTCTTCAAGCGCTTTGTGATGGAAGTGCAGAGGGTGGTGAAGGTGACTAGAAAAGTTAGTGGGGAATAATGAAACACGCGTCGTCCCGGCGAAAGCCGGGACCCAGCGTTCTGGATCCCGGCTTTCGCCGGGACGACGGTACATATCCCTTGACTCCCCACCTGTTTAGCATTAAAACAATACACCTACTTAAAACCAAATAAATCATTACGAGGATGATAGGTATGTTTAAACGAATTCTGCTTGGATCAATTCTGACTTTATTCTGTGCAATTAACGCGCAAGCATTTGATTTTAAAGGTACTGAAACAGTCAAAATCCCTCTTACCAAGCCACATGTCGTAAATGGTCGTGAAGCCATTGCAGCCAGTGCCTCCAGCAACTTTAAAACCGTTGTGCTGATGAAGGCCAATCTCTCAGCTAAAGAAAAACGCGCCTTTACCGGCTTCGATCCTCGTCTGGAAAAAAGCGCTGTTACCTCAACTGGACTGCCAGATAAAGTGCAAATAGATATGACAAACCTGTCGGTGCTTGACCAAGGCTCCCATGGTAGCTGTGTGACGTTTGCAACCACGGCAGCAATTAATTCTTTACTCGGTAAAGACAATTACGTCAGTCAGCTTTGCAATCTGGAATTGGGCAGTTATCTTGAAGAACGTAGCGACGTACCAAGCGGTTGGGATGGTTCAATGGGTTCACTCGTGCTCAACCAAATTACTAATTTTGGCTATATCACTACCGCCAAACAAAAAGCAGGCGTGTGCGCGGGTGTAACAGACTATCCAGTTAAAGATGGTAAAGACACTGGTAAAGCCATGTCGCTTGATGATTTCCATGCTGCGCGTGAAAAAGCCGATAATTTTTATTGGGAACCGATTTTGACACCGATGACGCGTATCCTTAATACTTACGATCATGGTTATCACGCAGACGCGGTATTTCAATCTGTAAAAAAATCAATTGCTACCAGGCCGGAAGGTCGTCAATCACGCATCACTATCGGTGTGTTGCTGCCAGTGGGACATTGCTTCGTTGGTGCTTGCGCTAAGTTAAATAAACCAAATGATACTTGGGCGCTGACCGATGATATTAACTATGACATTATCATGCCTAAAATGGGCGGTCATGAAATGGTCATTACCGGTTACAATGATAATGCTACCGTGACCGATAATGATGGCAAAACGCATCAAGGTGTTTTCACGCTGCGTAACTCTTGGGGTACCGATGTGGGTGATGAAGGTAACTTCTACATGACCTATGACTTCTTCAAGAAATTCGTGTTTGAAGTGCAGCAGGTGGTGATGGTTGAAGATAACGAAATATAAGATAACAACCAGCAGTAATCGTTAAAAAAATAAAGTAGACTATGTTATGGAATGGCCCGGATGAGTGCTTTTCTCATCCGGGCTACCCATTATATGGGGCTCAAATATGCAGCTATCTAAACTACTTGAAAATATCCAATCAATCGACGCGGCACTCTACCGCGATATAAAGCATATTACCCTCGACAGCCGCGCCGTCAAATCGGGCGATCTATTCATCGCGCTGCAAGGTACCCAGCAAGATGGTCGACGCTATATACCCGATGCCATCATGCGTGGCGCGACAACCGTGCTGCTGGAAGCGCATAGTGAAGACGAAGAGGCAAGTACAGAACATAACACGCCGCTTATTCCTATATTTCAACTGCAGCAAAAACTAGGTGCCATCGCCGCACGTTTTTATGATTATCCAGCTAAAAAATTACGGCTGATTGGCGTAACGGGTACTAACGGCAAAACCTCCTGCACCCACTTTATCGCGCAATGCTTGCAATCACTCAATCAGCCCTGCGGTATCATTGGCACACTTGGCAGTGGATTTTATGGCGCGCTACATGAAACAGGTTATACCACGCCTGATGCCATCCACTTGCAAGCGACATTAGCTGAGCTATTACAGCAACACGCACAAGCAGTCGCGATGGAAGTATCTTCACACAGTATTGATCAAGGGCGTATCAACGAACTTGAATTTGACGTGGGTGTTTTTACCAATTTGACGCAAGACCATCTCGATTATCATGGCACGATGCAAGCCTACGCCGCGGTGAAAAAGCGTTTTCTGGCTGAATTTCCTGTCAAACAGCTCGTGATAAATATCGACGATTCTTATGGTCGTGAGTGGCAGACAGAATTGTCCGCTCATAAATCTGTCATTAGTTATAGCGCCTCATTGCAAATAGCGAATGTTCATGCGCGCGATACGGAATTAACATTACAAGGCATTGCGACACAAGTTGTCACGCCATGGGGCAAGGCAGAACTTAGCTTGCCACTGATTGGCTTATTCAACTTAAGCAATGTGCTGGCAGTGGTGGCATCGTTAGGCGCGTATGGCGTGCCATTTGCGGATATACTTCGCGCCATACAAACCATGCATTCTGTGCCTGGTCGTATGCAATTATTGGGAGGAGGGCAGCAACCGCTCATCGTGGTCGATTATGCCCACACGCCCGATGCGCTACAGAATGCTCTAAAAGCCCTGCGCGCCCACACTAAAGGTAAGCTAGTCTGTGTCTTCGGCTGCGGCGGTGATCGCGACAAAGGCAAGCGCCCACTCATGGCTAAAATTGCTGAGCAACTGGCGGATAAAGTCATCGTGACCAACGATAATCCCCGTCACGAAGACCCAGAGGCGATCGCTGTTCGAGTTCATGGCCTGCGCG
>DAIDIB010000030.1 GCA_027459575.1 Gammaproteobacteria bacterium
TTACAAAAATGGGCAGCAAAATGCTTAAATGAAATAAGCCATGAGAAAGAGAAGTGCCCGCGATGGATTGAAAAATATCTGTAACTTGATTATGAATCGCTAAAAAAACGACCTGCCAGGCAATAAACAGCAGCATCAGGCAGCTCATCATGCTGAATAAGCGAATGCGTGTTTCCTGGGCTTTCAAATGCAACATAAAAAATCCACTTGCCAATAGTACTAAAAAAATACCATACTATTAAGCAGTAATTAACTAGGGACGTCTTTCTTATGAAACGATTTGCAAAATCTATGCACGGTGTGACTTTACTTGAAATCATGTTGGTATTAGCCATCGCCGCCATGATTATTGTGATGTCGGTTCGTTACTATCAATCAGCGAGTACTAGCCAGCAGGCTAACGCATTTATCGCGCAGCTTAATGCAATGCAAGCTGCGGCGGATAGTTTATCACAGGGGGTGGGAACTTATGCGAGCATCGGTTCCGGTTCGATTGCCGCTCTGGTGGGTGGTGGTGCAGCTGCTATGGTTACACCTTGGAATGGTGCGATTACAGTATCTGGAGGAAGCACGACAATGCAATACACAGTTGCGGGTACTTATCCTGCTGGTATTTGTGCATTGGTAACCGCAAGATTCAAATCAACTACAAAATGGTCGGTGGCTAGTGGTTGCTCAACCATCGAATATGATTCTTCCAAATAATCATGACTACCATTGTTATAAACAAGCCATGGCAACATGGCTTGTGTGTTTATAAGGACGCACTATGATAAGAAACACCACCGCAGCGTACGGTTCTGTCGCCAAACTATTTCACTGGCTGATTTTTGTCTTGTTAGTTGGGATGTTGATTTATGGCTATTTTCTTGATGATTTCCCTAAAGACGTGCAACCGCTTACTTATAATATTCATAAGTTGATAGGCTTGACGATTTTAATGCTCATGATTTTGCGTTTGGGTTGGCGGCTTGTTAATCCCAAGCCATCTTTAGTGCAAGATGTGCCGCAGTGGCAACGTCGAGTTGAACGTTTGGTGCATCAGTTAATGTATTTATTTATTCTGGTAATGCCTATTGCGGGTTGGATAGGAGCCTCCGCTGGTACACATCCGCCACATTTAGGTGGTATTGATTTAAGCTTGCCGATCGAGCAAAGCAAAGCCATAGCAGATGTTTCATTCTGGTTCCACAATAATATTGCTTTGGTGGTTATTGCTTTAATCACTATTCATTTTCTGGCAGCGCTGTACCATCAATTTGTTAAGCAGGACAAGATAATTAATAAAATGCTGTAAACCCACATCACTGCGAAAGGTTTTGCGCATGAAGCTGATGTCTGAAAGCTGGGGAAAATACATCGGATTGATTGTTATATATGGATGTATTTCTATCATGCTGTTTTCTTACATGTCATCCAATATACTCGTGCCAACCATTCTTGATATCATTAATCATCTGCTAGGAATAACACAAGCCAAACTAGCCTTACAGGAAGGACAGTTCGTTTTAAGAGTGATGCCGCTGGTGCATGATGGCTGGCGTTATCCATTTTTCCAGTTTTATTCTCCATCCAGTTATCAGATAGCAGCCTTGATTTGCCTATTGCTTACGCCATCTAACGCATTTATTGCCTATAAGATCACCATTTGGCTTGGCTTTACGGTTGGCGGTATTTATATGTATCGTCTCGCTTACGAATTTGTAAAATCGGAATCCGTTGCCATATTATCAGGTGTTATTTATTTAACGGCTCCTTATGTCGCCATTACCATTACTTACATGGCGGCATTTAATGAATCAATTGCACTGGGAATCCTGCCCGCAGTTATTTATTACACATTCAAACAATATACTACAAAAAATTCACATATGATTTTGTTGCAAACAGCGATAATGTGGTATCTGCTGGCAACCATTCATTTGCTAACCTTTCTTTATTCCTCTTTGTTTGTCGCGATTTTACTTATTCTGGTCACTGTTAAAAGTCCGAAACAACAATGGCGGAATTTAATTGCTGTGGGGGTTGCATATACCTTCGGTTTGTTTTTAGCGATGTGGTATCTTGCTCCTTTAATCGAGCTCGGAAAATATCTGGAAATTAATCGAACTTTTGGCAATAGCGCTGCTTTTATGAGTTCTACCCCACATCTTTCTGATTTGTTTTTTCCCTTTATAAAAGTATATGGAACACATCAAGAAAATGTTCATTTCGATACGGTTGCTTCCCTTCATCCAAGTATTCGACTCCCTATCATTATTTCTGTAGGTATAGCTATCTATGCCTGTTTAAATAAATTAACCATTGCTGAAAAACGCGCTGATTTTTGGTTAGGCCCATTAACAATCGCATTTCTAATCGCCTTTATTTTGGTTTGGTCGCCCATTAATTTCTGGCAATGGCTACCCAAATCACTTATGGTTGTACAATACAGTTGGCGTATCTTAGGTCAACTGATGTGGATGGGGGCTCTCATATCTGCGTGGGCCTTGTGCTGGTTATTCAGAAATAATCTGGATGTCAGGCACGTGATAATCGGAACAGCAATCTTAATACTGGCCACATGCGTATCTATTCCCATTCCAGGATTAAATTATTTACCTTTTCAGGATGAGATTAACAAACCTTTGTTAACAGTTAATCCTCATGCATATTTAATTGAACCCCGCATAAACTCCAAAATCGCAAATGCTATGGATAGTGTCCTTCTCGAATCATTCAAGGCAGGCGATGGCATAGATAGCTGGTTAATCCTCAATAAGCCTGTAACACTGTCTTCATCCATGTTAAGTCGTTCAAAAAGCCTTATTCTTAATATTCAGGGCTATTTTCCTAACGAAAAGGAATTACAAAGTTGGCGATACACCGTCTTTTTTCCTAATGAAAGGGAATTGAAAAACTGGCGACTTATCGCTTTGATTAATGGCAAAGTTTATTCTTCTCATACCCTTAAAGCAGGTAACTTTAACTGGAGTATTCCTATCTCTGATTATAAAAATAAAGATGCTTCAATAACTTTCTTTATTGAAGATATAAAAACCGGAAAAAAAATTGAAAATGATGTTCGGCTACCATTAAACATTATGTTGAGTGGATATTTGCAAGCGTCCACTTATATGGATGTGCATAATACGCAATCACATTGTACGCAATTAAACACTGATACTGTATGTAGCTTGTATGTGCCAAAAGGAATCGAGCTCCTTGAGTTGCCTATTTACTATTATCCTGGAATGCTGGATGTTACTTTAAATGGGAAGCCTGTTGATTATTCCAATGTGATGTACAAAAGCTATTTGCTTGTGGGGATTAAACCATTGGCTGGGGAGATAAATCATATCCAGTTTAAATTCCGTGGATTATTGTGGGCAAATTATCTGAGTGCCACGGCGTTTCAATTGTGGTTAATACTTTTCGTTTATGTTTTATTAAAAAACCGTAATCACGCATGAATGAAGCCGCGTGCGTAATAAACGGTCATAACCGTGCTGCACCATAAAGACCTTGACGTCGTCCCGGCTTTCGCCGGGACGACGGTTTATCCTTGGGCGGCATTACTAATCCAGTCACATCTCAACAGTCTTCCCGTCTCATTCAACTGCAAATAAAGCTGATTAGCCCGATTAGGATTATCCAACTGATGCAATACCGCCTGCTCCACCACAAAGTAAAGTTGCTTAAGCGCTTTATCCATGCTGGTGCTGGTAGCTTCCCGCGCGAGGTGCTGGGCAATTTCTGTTGCGCAATTTAATTCAATTTTATAACGAGACTTGAGCTGCTGCGCCAAATATTTAATTTTTTGCTTGATAACATTTTCAGCCGCGGCTTTGTTAAGCGGCACAAAAGGTACGACGTGTACATGTTTGCATAACAATGGCGGCAGTTGCTCAGTCAGGGTGGGTAAAATTTCCAGTGCAAACTCATGAGGTGTTAAGCCAGCGCTTGATTGTTGCTCGCGTTGTTGTTCGTTCATGATTAATTGCATCAGATCAATATTATTAGTTTCGTCCTCGCGTGGCTGTGTTTTGGTTAATTCAATAATTTTTTTACTGCCAAGCGTGGTGCTTAAAATAATAATCGCTTGATGCAGATTCAAAGGGCCACGTTGATTGCCATAAAAATATCCCGTAGAGAGAATTTCGTAAAGCTCATCTAGGATCGCAGGCGAGGCCTGATCAACATTTTCAAACACAATCACAGCATAAGGCGTTTGCTGTATCACCTCTTCAAATGGAATACGATGACGATCTTGATAACGTTGCAATTTTACATCCGCGATCGAATAAGTTTGCGACGAAGCAAGTTGTGCAAAGTACAAAGTATTTAAATGCTTGAACATTTGATCGGCCAATGCGACCGCGGTGGTTTTTTTGCCTGCGTGTTCGGGGCCGGCGAACAGAAAAGAACAAAATGGACCGGTAGAGGCTTGCGTGCGTACAATAGCTTGTTGTAGTTCATGAGTAATAATCGAGAGCGCCGCATCTTGGCCAAACACGCGCTGTTCCATGCCATGCGAAAACTCGCCCAGTCTGAATTTGCTTGATTGCAGCAAGCTGGCCGGGATTTGCGTCCAGCCTGATAATACGCTGGCAAGTGCTGCGGCGGTTACCACAGGTTTAAATTGAGGATTATTTTCTTTGTATTCGCTTGCTGCGGTGCGCGCCGCGCTGCTGTCTAGCAATAGTAAAGCTTTTTCCAATACCTGATTAGTGCTTAAGTAGCGTCCCGCCAGATTGTAAGCATGCGCAAGTATATCTTCCGGAATGATGACGTGATGAAAATTTTCCATTTCACTGCGATGTTGCTTAAGTAGCGCGGTGATGTCTGTCTCGCTGGGTTGTTCAAGTATGACGCGTGTAAAGTGTTCGTTGATATACGCATCGTTCGTGGCAGGCTCGATGTTGCTTATGATGAGCAAGCGACAATGAGGGGCATGGATAAAGGAATCCAGTTTTTCTTTTAATAAATAACTTTGCTTGGTAGCCAGGCGTATGACAAGCAGTGTGCATTTTTCATTTGATCCTGTGGTTTCAGAAAGCCTGTCATCCCCGCAAAGGCGTGGACCTATTCCTGGCGAAGAGCCGTTGCATGCGTCCCCGCTTTCGCGGGGATGACAGGCTTCGAAGTCAACGTAATTAAACTCATCAATGCGCAAATGCTTGGGTGTCTGTTCGCCATGCAAATGACTCAACAACGCTTCCAGAAACGAAGCCACCATACGCGGAGAAAAATCTGTCTGTAAAATGGCATGATGATTGTATTTTCGGCTTAAAATATCAACCAGAATGGCATGCTGGGGGTGATTGCGAAAGGCTAACTCTGAGCCTTTGTGTATCTGGCGAATGGAAAAGTAGGTGCGTCCTTGCTCCATTGTCATAAGCATCCTATTTTTTGGCGAGCTTGGGTTGTGGTGTGATGTCGCGCTGGAACAGGCATTGATCCATGCCAGCCGCGCAGTGCATCGCGCCGCTGACCTGATACCAGAGTTGTTTGTTGTTGATCGGCATCAAGTCGTTTTTGGTCAGATAGGCTTCTAGCTGGGAGCCATTCTTGTCGCGATAGTAGCAATGCAAGGCGCTGTGTTTTTCATCTTTGCTTTGCCATTCTGCGAGAGTAAATTGCTTGACGTTGCGCATAAAAATCGCCAGGCGCTTTTTGCTGAGGGGTTTGTTGTCGTCGCTGTCGTATGCTTGCCATTTGTTCATCAGGTTGTTTTTGATCATGCCGACGGTGGGGCAGTTTTCGGCGTGGGTGAGTGAGGCGATGAATAGGGTTGTCATTACGAGGATAAGTTTATTTAGCATGCTGAGACCTCCTGTCAGCATAGATTGTAGCCTGAACGCGCTCTTTGCGTCCAGGGCGCAGCTTGCTGTCATTCACTCGAAGACGGGGATCCATGTTGGGGTCAGCTTCATCGGCGATACGGTAACCACGGCCCGGTAGGTCTGTTTTTTTTCTCGCTGCGCTGCGAAAAAGAAACAGAACCTCCCGGTCCGCCGTTCAATACCTGTCGCTATCGCGTGTAGCCCGGACATGTTTTTTATGTCCGGGTAACGATGCTAGTACCTATACCTATCCGCTTTATAAGGCCCATCAACTGATACGTTTAAATAATCAGCCTGTTCCTTAGTCATTTTCGTCAAATTAGCGCCTAATTTATTCAAATGCAAACGAGCAACCATTTCATCCAGTTGCTTCGGCAGGATATAAACATCAATTTTGTATTTATCATGATGCTGCCACAGTTCAATCTGCGCTAATACCTGGTTGGTAAATGAATTAGACATTACAAAGCTTGGATGACCCGTTGCGCAGCCTAAATTGACCAAACGGCCTTCTGCCAGAAGAATCAGACGATTACCTGATGGCATGTAAATATGATCCACTTGTGGTTTGATATTTTCCCAGCGGTATTGGCGCAGGGAAGCGATATCAATTTCTGAATCGAAGTGACCAATGTTGCAAATGATGGCTTCATCTTTCATTTTCAGCATGTGATCGTGATTGATAACGTGAAAATTGCCGGTAGCGGTCACAAAGATATTGGCGACTGGCGCGGCTTCTTCCATGGTGACTACGCGATAACCTTCCATCGCGGCTTGCAGCGCGCAGATAGGATCGATTTCAGTGACCCACACGGTCGCACCGAAAGAGCGTAACGCTTGCGCGCAGCCTTTACCCACATCACCATATCCACAAACCACCGCGATCTTGCCCGCGATCATCACATCTGTCGCACGCTTGATGCCATCGATTAATGATTCTCGGCAGCCATACAAATTATCGAATTTAGATTTGGTAACAGAATCATTCACGTTAATGGCTGGCACTTTTAATTTGCCCTGTTTGACCATCTCATATAAACGATGCACGCCGGTAGTGGTTTCTTCTGAAATGCCTTTGACTTGCTTGAGCAAATCCGGATATTCATCATGCATGATTTGCGTTAAGTCACCGCCATCATCCAGAATCATATTAGGCGTCCAGTTGTTTGGACCATGAATGGTTTGCTTCACGCACCACCAATATTCCTCTTCTGTTTCACCTTTCCACGCGAACACCGGAATGCCTGCTTGCGCCATCGCCGCCGCGGCGTGATCTTGAGTGGAGAAAATATTGCAGCTTGACCAGCGTACTTCCGCGCCAAGCGCAGTTAGGGTTTCGATTAGCACCGCGGTTTGCACCGTCATGTGTAGACAGCCAGCAATACGCGCGCCTTTCAGCGGATTTTTGCCTTTGTACATATCGCGCAGCGCCATCAGGCCTGGCATTTCTGTTTCCGCAATACCGATTTCCTTTCTGCCCCAGTCAGCGAGGCTCATGTCCGCGACTTTGTAATCGTTAGTAGATGTGTTCATTGCTGTTACCGCCATATTGTTTCTCCTGTGTCACGCGGTTAGCCCGCGTCGTCCCGGCTAACCTGTATCGTCCCGGCGAAAGCCGGGATCCAGTTTATAATCCTGCCGCTGCTTTTAAAACATTCGCCTTATCCATCTTTTCCCAGCTCACGTTCAAATCTTCGCGACCAAAGTGGCCATACGCGGCAGTCTGGCGGTAGATTGGATGTAAGAGATCCAGCATCTTGATAATGCCATAAGGACGCAAATCAAAATTCTCTCTGATCCATTTAGCGATTTCAGTATTAGGAACTTTGTTGGTGCCAAACGTTTCCAGATGAATAGCAGTTGGTTCCGCCACACCGATCGCATAGCAAACTTGCAGCTCGCAGCGATCAGCCAAGCCTGCCGCCACAATATTTTTAGCCACATAACGCGCCGCGTAAGCCGCGGAGCGATCAACTTTGGAAGGATCTTTGCCTGAGAAGCAACCGCCGCCATGCCGCGCCATGCCGCCGTAAGTGTCGACGATAATTTTGCGTCCCGTCAAGCCGCAGTCGCCTTGTGGGCCACCGATGACAAAACGACCGGTTGGGTTGATGTAGAATTTGGTTTTCTTGAGCCATTTTTCTGGAATAACAGGCTTGATAATCTCTTCGATCACACCTTCCACCAGATTTGGATGGCTGATGTCTGGATCATGTTGAGTCGACAGTACGATATTGGTGATGCTGTCCGGTTTGCCATTCACATAATTAAACGTGACCTGGGATTTCGCGTCTGGACGCAGCCAGGGCAAGGTGCCATCTTTGCGTAATTTTGCCTGTTGTTGCATAAGGCGGTGCGCATAGGTAATGGGGGCTGGCATTAACACATCGGTTTCATTCGTGGCATAACCAAACATCAAACCTTGATCGCCCGCGCCTTGCTCTTCTTTGGTGGTGCGGTCTACACCCATGGAAATATCGCCAGATTGTTTGCCAATGGCGGTAATAACCGCGCAGGAATGCGCATCCATACCGACTTCCGAGCTGGTATAGCCAATATCAGCGATGACTTTACGCGCTAACTGCTCTACATCTACGTAGCATGAGGTATTGATTTCCCCAGCAATCAGTACTAGGCCGGTTTTAACCAGCGTTTCACAGGCCACGCGGGCATTTTTATCAAGCGTAATGATAGCATCCAGCACAGCGTCTGAAATTTGGTCAGCTATTTTATCCGGATGACCTTCGGAAACGGATTCTGAGGTGAAGAGAAAATCGTCGTCTAGTTTCATGTTTCCATACCTTTAATATGTAAAAAATCGGGCAATCATACCATGTTGACCATATATCCGTAACCCCCTGTGCGATATACTATTGGGGTAAATCGGGGGAATTAATGGATGATTACTCTGGAAAGACTGCTCATTTTAAAAAGCGTTGACCTCTTCAAGAAAACAGATGATGAAGCCTTGGTCGAGCTGGCCGCGCTTGCCACGGAATGTGAGTTTAAAGCGGGCGAAACCATTATTCGGAAAGGTGAGCTGGGCTCCTGTATGTTCGTCATCGTTAGCGGCAGGGTGAAGGTGCATGACGGTGATCGGATCATCGCTGAGCTTGGCGAATTGACGGTATTTGGCGAAATGGCGGCCTTGTCGCCGGAAGTGCGCATAGCATCTGTTACCGCGCTGCAAGATGTGTTTCTGCTGAAAATTGAGCGTGAAGTGATTTATGAAGTAATGAGTTTAAACTCAGGGTTGGCTCAGGGAATAATTGAGGTGCTCTGTCAGCGAGCGCGTTCGCTCGCTATACTGGCAGCTGGATAGTGACAAGGACGATCATTTGCGCCATTTTTCGACCATTGATTCGTACAAACAGCGTTGTCATAGTGATTATCCACTGGAAGTTATCGCTTGCATGCAGACGCTAGGTGAAATTTCGCCGGAACATTTGCATGATGTTCTTCCTGCCGCGCTTAATCATTCTTCTTTAGATGTGCAAATCGCAGCGGTGAGGACTATTGGCAAATATCAGTTATCAAGTTATCGGCAAGAGCTGGAGGAGTTGCGGCAGACAAATAAGGTGCCGTCATTGCAAGCCGCCGTTATTTTGAGTTTGTGCGCATTGCAGACGAATAAAGATTTTTCGTGGTGTTTGGCGTATTTGGCTGACGAGTCCCTTCCCATGCGAGAAGCAGCTATTATTGCCTTGATAAAATATGCGCCTGTTCCCGCGGCAAAGCTTGCAAAACAGCGGCTGGAAGAAATGGTCGCCTCAGGTCACAAAGAAGAAATGTTGTCCGCCGCGCAAATTATCGCGAGTACGGAAGACCCTGGTTTGCAATCGTTTCTGCAACCGCTGATTATTTATTGGGACGCCGATGTTCGTCGCAAAGCCATCGAAGCGGTTGGTATGATTCACGCTAGCACCTTTTTTCCTGCGCTAGTGGAGGGATTGAGTGTGCCTACGCTTAAAAATACAGCTGCCAAGGCAATTGTTCATTTGGATGAAAATATTTTGTCTTATCTTGGCGGCAATTTTTCACATTATTCAGTTGATTTGAAAATTACCCTTGCGAAATTGTTCGGCATGATGTCAAAAAAGGCCGCGGTCGCGGTGTTGTTGTCAAATATCAATGAAAAAAACGATCAGGTAATGGCGGCTATATTGGAGTCACTGGATAAACTGTTGTATCAGCCCGCGCATAAAAATGAAGAGAATGTACTTGAGGATGAGATAAGAAAAAGTCTGGACAGGATAGAGTTTCTTTTGGAAATTTATCAACAATTGCCAGTTAATCAGCCCGCAATCGATCCTCTTAAAGACATTATAAATGGGCATATTCAAATAATCTGGCGGCAGATATTTTTTGCGCTGGGTTGTCGTTATTCACGCGAAGTAATTCATAAAATTATGACGGCGATTATGACTGCCAGTGAAGATCAAAAAAGTTATGCGCAGGAATTGCTGCAGGTTACGTTAAATAAATTACATGCAAAATCTATCTTGCCTTTGCTGGTTGAAACGCTTTATAAAATAAATTATCAGTCAGCGGCAACTAAAGAAAAAAAAGACCCCGTCATTTTGTTCCAAAGTTTGCTGGATTATCCCGCCAGTTCGTTTTTACTAATCAAGCTCGCCACTATTTACGTTATCGCACAAATGCAGTTAGTGGCTTTCAAAAATGAGCTGCAGGTGCTTGCGGAGGATGAAAATCCGCTGATGCGGGAAACGGCGCTGTGGGGGTTGGGGAGGTTGTCATAAACCCCCTTTTAAAAGGGGTTTAATTAGTTAGCCCGATACAACATCGCGGACCGTACTGTTGAGATAATCATGAATGAGGATGATGGCTCGATAAATGTTGCGCCACCCATATTTTAATTAGCGAAGTGCGTGTTACGCCAATTTTAGCTGCCTCCAGATCTATTTCCTCAATAATATTTTTGGGGAAATCAATACTGATGCGCTGCGTGGGAAAGCGTGCTTTTGCCGATTTGAGATCAAGATGTTCTGTGATGTCGCCGCTCTCGAAAGCGTCATCAAACTCAGAAGCTTTAATTTTTTTGTGTTTAGATGTTTTCATGGTAAATTTCCTCTTCAGATTTTCTGCTGCGTCTTGCTGAAATTAAACGTATTACCTCTTTTCTCATTGTGTAAATACAGGAATAAAATTTTCCGTTAATTTTACCTATGATCATAAAGCGAGGCTCATCAATTGTTTTTGCTTCCTCTAAAGAAATGCCATGTTTTTCTTTATTGATTATAGATTTATTTTTATCATATTCAAATTTCATACATTTATTATATTAAAAATACATTAATTTTGCAATATTTTAACATTAATTTAATGTTTTTTCATATACCTAACAACAGGACTTTAGGAAAAAGCCAATTTGAGGTAATATGCCCGCAACATTTCGACAAGGGCCACAACTATGACGCTATCTCGCACGGAGCTCGCTAACGCTATTCGCTTTTTGACGATCGACGCAGTGCAAAAAGTAAACTCTGGGCATCCGGGCATGCCGATGGGTATGGCTGTCATAGCGGAAGTATTGTGGCGTGACTTTCTTAAGCATAACCCTTCTAATCCAAGTTGGTCAGATCGTGACCGATTTATTTTGTCTAATGGTCACGGTGGCATGCTGCATTATGCGTTGTTGCACCTAACTGGTTATGACTTGAGCATAGATGACCTAAAAAACTTCCGTCAGTTACATTCCAAGACCCCCGGCCACCCTGAATTTGGCGAAGCGCCGGGTATTGAAACCACCACCGGGCCGTTGGGACAAGGTTTGGCCAACGCGGTGGGTATGGCCATTGCTGAAAATCATCTGGCGGCGCAGTTTAATCGACTTGGTTTTGATATTGTTGATCATTACACTTATTGCTTCGCGGGTGACGGCTGCTTGATGGAAGGTATTTCCCATGAAGCCTGTTCGCTCGCTGGCGTGTATGGCCTGGGCAAGTTAATCGTCTTTTATGATGACAATGGCATTTCCATCGATGGCGATGTGAAAGGCTGGTTCCGCGACGATACACCAAAACGTTTTGAATCGTACGGCTGGCATGTTATTCCCAATGTAAACGGCGAAGACAGTGACGCGGTAACAAAAGCAATTACTGCGGCTAAAGCTGAAAAAAATCGTCCGACCATTATTTGCTGCAAAACTACCATTGGTTATGGCTCGCCTCATCTTGCCGGCACCGCGGCAACGCATGGCGCGGCACTGGGCGAAAAAGAAGTAGCGGCAACACGAGAAGCGCTAGGCTGGAAATATGAACCATTTGTTATTCCAGATCATATTTATGCCGATTGGGATGCGCGCAAGCAAGGCGCGGAATGCGAGCAAAAATGGAATGCGATGTTCGCTGATTACCAGAAAAAATATCCAGAATTGGCGGAAGAGTTTTTGCGCCGCATTGAAGGTAAATTGCCAAATGATTGGGCGAAAAAAGCCGAACAATTTATTCACGACATCAACGCTAAAAAACAATCCGTCGCCACGCGCAAAGCTTCGCAATATTGCCTGGATGAATACGCGAATCTTCTGCCAGAAATGATGGGCGGTTCCGCGGATTTAACAGAATCCAACTGCACCAACTGGAAAGGCATGACAATTTATTCTCATGACAATCCAGCCGGACGCTATTTGCATTACGGCGTGCGTGAATTTGGCATGTCGGCGATTATGAATGGCTTGGCGCTGCATAGAGGCGTGATTTCTTTTGGCGGCACCTTCCTGACATTTTCCGATTACGCGCGCAATGCGATTCGTCTGGCCGCCATCATGCGCCAGCGTGTGATTTTCGTCTACACGCACGATTCTATCGGTTTAGGTGAAGATGGTCCGACGCACCAACCAGTCGAACACTTGCCGAGTTTGCGTTTTATGCCAAATCTGTCTAACTGGCGTCCGTGCGATACGGTAGAATCAGCGGTCGCATGGCGTTTTGCTATTGAGTATCACGGTCCAACAACTTTGCTGTTTTCCCGCCAGTCACTGCCATTTATGGAGCGCACCGATGCGCAAATCGCACAAATTCAGCGTGGCGGTTATGTGTTATTTGAAGCTGACGCGCAACGTCAACCAGACGCTATTGTAATTGCGACGGGTTCTGAAGTAGCACTCGCGATGGATGCGGCGAAAAAATTGCAGCAAGAAGAAATTAATGTGCGTGTGGTATCCATGCCATCGACTGATGTGTTTTTAGCGCAAGACGAAGATTATCGTGAAAGCGTTATACCAGCGCTCGTCACAGCAAGAGTGGCGGTGGAAGCGGCGACGGCAGATTATTGGTACCGCTTTGTGGGCCCGCAAGGCCGCATTATCGGCATGAACCGTTTTGGCGCTTCCGCGCCGGCGAAAGATGTGTTCCGCGAGTATGGTTTTACCGTGGAAAATGTCATTCACGCCATCAAAGAAGTGATTTGTACATCCGCTGATAACGCGCATCATTTTCAACCTAAATGCGCAACCGGCGAGTTAAATTAAAATGTAGCCCGGATGAGTGCTTTTCTCATCCGGGGAGCAATATTCATTCTTAGAGGAGAAGTATCATGGCAATTCGTATCGCGATTAACGGTTATGGTCGTATTGGCCGCAATATTTTGCGCGCGCACTATGAAAAGAAATTACACCCTGAAATTCAGATCGTTGCCATCAACGACTTGGGTGACGTGAACACCAACGCGTATCTCACGCGACATGACACCACGCACGGCGCGTTTCCAGGCGAAGTAACGGTGTCGGGTAATGATTTAGTCGTTAATGGCGACAAAATTCGTGTAGTCGCTGAACGTGATCCGAAAAAATTACCATGGAAGGAATTAAACGTTGATATCGTGTTTGAGTGCACTGGCTTTTTCACCAGCAAAGAAAAAGCGGCGATGCACATTGAAGCAGGCGCGAAGAAAGTTATTATTTCAGCGCCAGCAACGGGCGTGGATGCGACCATTGTCTATGGCGTTAACGAAAAAACGTTAAAAGCCAGCGATACCGTTATTTCCAATGCTTCCTGCACGACAAACTGTCTCGCATCCGTGGTGAAGCCACTGAATGAGGCGCTGGGTATTGTCAGCGGCTTGATGAACACCGTGCACGCTTTCACAAACGATCAAAGTTTGCTTGACGTGGCGCACAGTGATTTACGCCGCGCGCGTTCAGCTACGCAATCTATTATTCCTACCAAAACCGGCGCTGCCGCGGCGGTTGGCTTAGTGTTGCCAGAATTAAACGGCAAGCTGGACGGTTTCGCGGTTCGCGTGCCAACTATCAATGTGTCTGTTGTTGATTTGACATTTGAAGCCAAGCGCAATACGACGGTCGAAGAAGTAAATGAAATTGTTAAAAAAGCGGCGAATGGCTCATTGAAAGGTATTTTGGCGTTTAATGAAGAACCATTAGTATCTATCGATTTTAACCATAACCCTGCTTCCGCCATTTTTGACACGGTAGGCACGAAAGTGATTGGTAATCTGGTGAAAATTCTTGCCTGGTACGATAATGAATGGGGCTTTTCTAACCGCATGCTAGACGTGGCGGTTGCGTGGAGTAAAGTGAACGCTAACGCGGCACCATTGAAAGAAGCTGCATCTAGATAACAGTAGCCCGGGTGCGTTTTTTGCACCCGGGGTCAGTGCTTCAGCGAAGTCTTGTACCCGGGTGCAAAAAAACGCACCCGGGCTACACAAAAATAAGGTAACAACATGCCCACATCAATGAACGAAGTAATGGAAGTCATCCGTCGCTACGCGCCAAAGAATTTCGCGCCAAAAGTTGGCATGATTCTCGGCTCGGGCTTGTCATCAATCGCCGAGCGCATTGAGCATCCTGTCTCTATTCCTTTTCAAGCGATTCCGGGTTTGCATGGTGGCAGCGTCGCGGGACATGCTTCGCTCATGGTGATGGGCGTACTGGATGGCGTGCCAGTGATATGTATGCGTGGTCGTTTGCATGTTTATGAAGGTACGCCGTACGATGCCATACGTACCTTTGTGCGCATCATCAAGCATATGGGTTGTCATAGCGTATTGATAACCGGCGCGGTGGGATCTTTGCGCGCTGAGGTTGGCGCGGGTGAGATCGTCATGGTCGACGATCACATTAATTTTCAGCCTGGTAATCCACTGGTGGGCCCGAATGACGAAAGTGAAGGGCCACGTTTCTTCGGTCTGGAAGAGGCTTATGATGTCGGGTTGCAGGATATTATGGCTGCCGCGGCGGAACGTTTGGATATAACGCTGCATAGGGGCGTGTATATTTCTGTGCTGGGCCCGTCATTTGAAACGCCAGCGGAAATTCGAGCGTTTAGAATGTGGGGCGCGGATGTGGTCGGCATGTCGGTTGTGCCCGAAGTGATTGTCGCGAGACATTGCGGATTGCGTGTTGCTTGTCTCGCCGCCGTGACGAATTTAGCGGTTGGCTTAAGCGAAGAAAAACTTAGCCATGAAGGCACATTACATTTTGGTGAACTTGCGGCGAAAAAACTGGTAAAATTAATACCCGAATTTGTCAAGGGTGCCGCCGAATATGGAATGGTCTGAAGCAGTCAGTGAACAGTTAAATACCTTACCGAATACCATCCCGGTTGACGAAGCGCTTATTCGGCGCGTTGTCAGCCTGATTGATTTAACCAGTTTAAATTCATCCGATACGCAGGCAAGTGTCGCGAGCTTTTTGGGAAAAGCAAATACATCGCATGGTAATGTGGCCGCGGTGTGTGTTTATCCACAGTTTGTGCGCCTGGCCGTTGCGCAATTGGCGAGTTCAAAAATTAAAGTCGCGACTGTTGCGAATTTTCCTGATGGTAATCAAGCTCTAGATGATGTATTGGTTGCAATCGGCAGCGCGCTGGAAGATGGCGCGAATGAAATTGATGTGGTATTTCCTTATGAACGTTATTTGGCAGGTGAGCGGCACTATGCACATACCTTTACAGAAGCATGCAAAGCAGTGTGCGGTGACAAGGTAACACTCAAGGTAATTTTGGAAACCGGCGTGCTCAATGAGCCAGCCATTATCGCCGACGCAGCTTATGATGTGCTTGCCGCCGGCGCGGATTTTATCAAAACCTCCACCGGAAAAATTTCTGAGAACGCGACACTGGACGCGGCCGCGACCATGTTGCTTGTTATCTGCCACATCGAGCCACAACTCAAACATCACGTAGGCATTAAAATTTCCGGCGGTATACGCGACATGCAAACCGCCGCGCAATACATTGCGCTCGCGGATAATATTATGGGGCGTGAGTGGGTCACCGCACGCACATTTCGCATTGGGGCAAGCAAGTTAATAGAAAGCTTCTAGCTATTTGCTGGCTTATGACGACGTAAGACAGACCGCAACCCTTTAAACAGAGCAATGGTTTCTTTTTTGGAATTATCCCGCGATTTCTTTAATCGCAATTGTTCATAACGATCGATAAAAGAAGAAAGAATTTGAGTGAGAGCGGGTGCTTTAACAATAAGAGAATCGCATTGTAACTGTAAGGTGGCAGAAGGATGGGTTGGAACATTAAATTTACGAAATTCCTGTTGTAATAGATGATATTCAATTAAGAGTCGGTCAATCGTCCGATTTTGTCGCCAATAGTAGAAGACCCCCAGGAAAATAAAAAATATAATCATGGAGGCAACGGTGGCTTGTAAAAGTTGTCCGATATTCCATGGTCCCAAGCCTAGGCGCAGTAATAAATTTTGCTGGGTGTTTGTGTTATAAAATAAGAACCATCGCTCGGCAAAGTATTGCGCCGAATCTATAAACAGACTGATTTTTCGATTCCAGGGTAGTCCAGAAATAGTCAAATAGTCCTGTTCGTCTATAAGATCAACCTGGCGGTTCAGAATAGCCAGATCTACACGTTCAAGCGCTACGAATGAGGTGGGATCGAGTTGTCGCCAGCCGACGCCCTGTTGCCAATATTCGACCCAGGCATGCGCGTCACTTTGATGAAGTGTAATAGCGTGCGATATTGGGTTCCATTGCCCCCCGTAATAACCAATCACAACGTGTGATGGTACGCCCGCCGCTCTTAAAATATAGGCGACTGCGCTGGCATAATGCTCGCAAAACCCTTTTTTGGTATCGAACCAGAAGCTATCCATTTGATTGTTATTTGCGGGAAGTGGCGGCGGTGTATGCGTATACCAAAATGGTTGATGATGAATATAATTATGCAAAAAAATGATGAAGGCTGGCAGGTTTTGCCGTGTGGCCGCAAATTGCATTTTTGCCCAGGCGTTTAACCGGGGATTACTATTGGCTGGTAATTGTGTCGCTATAGCATACTCCAGGGCGTTTAAATCATGATAAGGCGCGGCAGGTTTTATTTTTAATGAATAAAAAAAGCGCTCATCAATGTTTTGTTGATTTTGACGCATTAATCCATAACTGGGCGAGAATATCAGGCTTGATCTGCCAGCAATAGGATAGCCTTCATAAAATAACCATTTTTGCTGGTTAGGTTCCAGCAGGATGTCATAGTCTGACGCTTCAATTTCGCTGAGCTCAGGCAAGGATAAAAACTTTGCATCCTGATAGGAGGAAACCTTCCAGCTATTGCCAGTATAATTGCTTAAGATTAAGCCTTGCCAATAGCCGTCTAGAATAGGGCTATTTTTAAATGTAATCTGCATGGCCGTGCTGCCGTCATTGAACAGTTTGGTGATCGATCCTGGGCTCATGGTATCGGTAAAGCCGCTGCTGGCTTGTGAAGGAAATGGAACATGCCATAGTGGATCGAAGCGCGGAAAAATAAAAAATAATAGTATGCTTAGCGGAATCGCTATTAATAATTGCCGACTACTTCTGCCGCCTATTTGTTTTAGCGAGACTTCAGGCGCATTTAATTTTAACATGAGCGACAAATTAGCAAATATGGCGACGAATAAATATAAGATAATCCATAATTCCTGGGTGACAATCAGCGCCGATAATATCAGGTAGAAATTAGATATTATAATTACTTTTAATTCTCTGACAGTATGAATTTCCAAGCATTTTAAGATAACGACAGTCAGAAAAAAATCAATAAAAATTTCTTGTGAATGGATTTTTCCAAAGAGTAAAAATAAACAAGCTGTCACGATACAGAAAAGTATCCATCTTGGCATAGGTTCATAACTTAAATAATCTGTAATGAATCGATATCCCATGATTGTCAGAAAAACAATAGAGATCCACACAGGGGCAGTGAAAAAGTGAGGGAAAAAGCAAATAAATATGACAAACAGGGTCTGCTGTTTTAAGGCTAACATGTTGTGTTGTGTGTTCATTAGTAAAATGCCAACTGTCGTAAACAATGCCGTAAATGCTCATTTCCGCGAGAAAATGAGGTTTGCGTTGCTGATAATTCCAATCCATAGATTTGGCCGTTTGCTTCAGCTGTTTGAAGCCAATAGCTTAGTTGTTGAAGTTTTAGTTCAAGATCATTTCCTGGCAAGTCAGTTAATTTGAAGATCCAGCAATAGTCTTCATAACTGCTCATGGTTTTAAGATACCAGCCTTGACCTTTGGCAGCAATTTTCCAGGCAATAAGATTGGGCGTGCGCCACGGATTTTCTGCTGATTTTAAATCATAAAATTCTTCTTCTCCCAGTCTGTGTTTCTTCGTGGTATTTTGGTCCAGGAAGTAGTTTGGCCAAAAACCGGGATTAACAGGGCGTGGATAAACATAATAATGCTCATAAAAATAAGCATAAGCCCAGACTCTGAAAATTCCCAGAGGATAGCGACTCGAAATATAGATACGTGGCAATGAAAAATAACCTCTTTTTGTGCTTTCAATCGGTATAATGACTTGTAATCCTTCAGGTGGAATTTTTTCAAAGTGAACGACAGCTTGTGATGCAATTTGAAAATCAAGACCAAAGCGCGCCTTGTTATTTGTGTGGATAAAGAGAGTCAGTTTTGCGGGCATTCCTTCTTGGGCGTCTTCAAGAGCGATAAATTTAAACGCGAGATTTTTAAGATTCTCCTGCGCTTCCCAGGCGCTTGCCATGCCAATGATCACCAATAGAAATGCCATTAGGAAAATTGTGTTTATTTGATAATTAATCGCCGAGAAAAAAAGGGTTAATACAACAAGCGCATAAGCCCAGCCGAAACGAGAAGGAAGAACATAAACATTACGTGAATTAAGTGTTTGAGGATTGCCTGGGCGATTGCGTTTTTGAGTCCAGACTTCCCAATAATTGTGGATTTTCTTTGTTGCATGGGCGATCACACCGGAACCTCTATTTCATTCATTAATAATTCAGCGGCTGATAACTCGCTTTGTGATTTCTTGATTACCAGGCGATGGTTTACAACGGATGACAAGACAGCTTGAACATCATCAGGACGGACAAAATCACGATCTGCTGTTCTGGCATAAGCTTGAGCCGCGCGAACCAGTCCCATGCCCGCTCTTGGGCTGAGTCCGTGATTAAACCACCCTTGATTGCGACTGGCGGTAAGTAGCGCTTGCACGTAATCAAGCACAATATCAGAAATGATTACATTTTGAGTTTGAATCTGCAATTCGATTAATTGTCTTGGACTAATGACGGGTTGTAATTTTGTCATTTTTAGGTTTATTTCAGGGGATTTTAATAATATGCGCTCGGATTCTGGATTGGGATAGCCAATATTCAAGCGCATGAGAAATCGGTCAAGCTGCGATTCAGGTAAGGGATAAGTGCCAATAAGATAGGAGGGATTTTGTGTCGCAATAACAAAGAATGGTTCGGGTAATGCCTGCGTTCCACGCTCTGTCGTGACTTGTCTTTCCTGCATTGCTTCCAATAAGGCGCTCTGTGTTTTTGGCGCGGCTCGATTAATTTCATCGGCTAATATAAGTTGAGAAAATAACGGGCCGGGATGAAAGATAAATGATTTTTTATCTTCGTCAAAAATAGAAACGCCTAACAAATCGCTGGGAAGCAGGTCACTGGTAAATTGTATGCGTCGATATTGCATGCCGGTTAACTGTGCTAACGCATGACTAAAAGTTGTTTTACCCATGCCAGGCAGATCTTCCATCAGTAAGTGGCCATTAGCCAATAAGCAACTGATTCCTAAACGAATCGTCTCATCTTTTCCAATGAGGATTTGACTTAACGCTTCTTGTAATTGTTTTAGCATGGTAAGTCATTTTTGAGGGCTGATACTAACAGTATACTAAGTAATATCACTAAATTTAATTAGCAAAAGTACCAATATAGAGTAGTTTGTATTTCTTTTATGTTGTTAAATTGTAACTGTT
>DAIDIB010000031.1 GCA_027459575.1 Gammaproteobacteria bacterium
CTATATGGATGATCGCGGGTGTTAATATTGTGGTGGGTGTGGTGTCGTTAGTGATGAGCCACCGCTGCAATAACGCAGCCTGTCATCCCCACGCAGGCGGGGACCCATGCAGCAATTCTTCGTTTGAAATAGGTCCCCGCCTGCGCGGGGATGACAGACTTCACAATAACAGTTATGCACATGCCATTATCGTCTTCGTATCCGGTTTCGCCATCTTCTCACTCGAAATCGCGTGGTTCCGCTCCTTTGCCTGCGTCTTTCCAAACACCACCGATATGTTCGCAATCATTCTTGCCAGTGTACTCATTGCTTTAGCGATTGGAGCAAAGAGAGTTTCTGGCTTAAAACAAAAAAATAAATTACTCGGGGTACAATTATGTTTCGCCGGAATTCTCGTGCTGCTAATTACGCCCCTTATTGAACGTGCAGATATCAGTTTCGCCTTGCTAAAACACACAGCCGTCACGAATCCTGCAATGACACCGAGTCTTGCATGGCTGCTCAGTCCTGATTTATTATCTTTAAATGGCATAGCTATTTTTATTTATATCCTGCAAGTGCTGATAAAATTTTTCTGTGCCTTTCTCATTATCGCACCACCAATAATATTACTGGGCAGCGCGTTTCCGTGGGTAATAAACAATCAGTATTCAGCTCATGATATAGGAAAACTATATGCCATTAACACATTTGCCGCGATTTTAGGATCAATCTGTGCTGGCTGGTTGTTACTTCCTGCTATAGGGTTTGCAAAAACTGCGTGGCTAGCAGGATTGTTAGTGATCATTACTGGAATCGCCATCACGCCTGGATTAAAACGCTTCTTCTTAACAATACCAAGTATCATAGCGCTATTTTTTGCCGTATATTTTGAAACAGGTATCGGCAAAACACATGTACAAGGATTTTTTGGCACTGATTTGCAAGGCAATCCCGCCCGTGTGCTAGCCTATCTTGAGGGGCCACAGGCAACCGTATCCACAGTGGAGTATCAAGACAAATCCCGCGCCTTACTCATCAACAGCGCTTCCGCTGCGTTGGAGTCCAATACAGTGAATAACTCCGGTTCACATTACATGGCATGGATGGGACATCTACCCATGTTACTGCATGCAGATCCAAAGCAAGCATTAGTTATTTGTCTTGGCACAGGCCAAACTGCTAACGCGGTGCGAAATGAAAATCCACAAGAGCTCGATATTGTGGACGTCAACCCAAATGTATTTAGACTAGCGTCTTATTTCAAATCCAATGAAAATGTACTTCACGACGCGCGAGTAAAAACCATTGTCATGGATGGACGCGCTTATTTACGTCGTGTCAGAAAAAATTACGATGTGATTACGCTGGAACCCATGCCGCCTAATACAATTGGCGTTAATGCGCTTTATTCCAGAGAATTTTATCAACTTGCACGGGATAAGCTGACAGATAACGGCATCATCGCACAATGGCTGCCATTACATGTAGTCACGCCATTTTATACCGCATCGATTGTCAAAACATTTGTTGATGTTTTTCCCAATTCAGTATTGTGGTTTGATGAAATTTCACAAACAGGCATTTTACTTGGCGCGAAAAATAATTCTCCTGCCTTGGCAACGAGTTGGCCGGGATTTGCACGCGTTCAGTCGACACGAGATCTCTCTGCCGAAACCGTACGACATAATATCTTTCTCAATTCTGAAGAATTAAAACACTACGCTCGTTTTGGACAAGTGATTAGTGATGATAATCAGCTGCTTGCTTATGGTGAAGCCTTATATGTGAATGGCCAGCCATTTCAAGAAAATCTCGGCTTGTTACGACATGCTCATAACTAATTGTTTTTAATGTATATTTCTTTATAGCTCATTGACCATTCCAACCGAGTTATATATACTATTATATTGATGCACTGCACAAATAATTATAAGGAGAAAGCCATGTACGAAGGTTATGAGCAATTTCTCAAAATGAATAAAAATCTCACCGGACCAATGCAAGACTGGTACAAATTAACGACTGAATTGTATCAACACACGATGCAGCAAAATCTGGAAATCTGGAGCGAAAACGTTTCGCGCTTTTCTGAACAACTGAAACGTTTGGCTAATGTACACAAACCAGAAGAATTGCTGAACGAACATCGCAGCATCCTCAGCGAAGACATGAACGCCGCGGTTGAAACCATGCAAAAGGTGATGCATACCAACATGGAAACGGTAGAAGAAATGTCGAAATTGTGTGGCACGTTTTGTGAATCAGCCACTTTGCAAAAATACGCTGACAAGTATCAAGGTGATAGAACACAAGGTGAAAAGCGTAGATAAGTGTAGCCCGGGTGCGTTTTTTTGCACCCGGGAATGATGCTTTGTTTGAACTCAGCTCTCGGGTGCAAATAAGCGCACCCGGGTTACAATAGGGATGCTGTTATGAATATCAAGGATGAACAACAGCGCTACTCCGAAACCCTGGACCAATCACTCCAATCCGCAATTGCACGTTTCACCGGTGGCATTTCTCCCGCAGCGCTCATGCTGGCATTTTATGATTGGTACTCGCATCTCAGCATTCACCCCGCCAAGCAGATGGAACTCATCGAACTAATGCAAAAAAATATGCAACACCTGGCTAATATGAATTACAATCAAAAATGCTGGGCTAGCAAAGACAAACGATTTGCTGAACAAAGCTGGAACGCATACCCATATAATTTTTACCGCGACTGTTTCATGCTCGCGCAAGAATGGTGGCATACAGCGTCAACCAACGTGCGCGGTGTGACTCGCCATCATGAAGAGGTGGTTGATTTTACCATACGTCAAATACTTGATATGGTCTCGCCGTCAAATTCAGCTTTGACCAATCCCGAAATTCAAAAAGCAACCGCTGAACAAGGTGGCGAGAATTTTATTAGAGGCATGCAAAATTTTCTAGATGACATACAACGTTACAAAGATGATGCGCCACCTTATGGCGCAGAACAATATGTCATTGGCGATAATGTCGCAGCCACCGAAGGCAAGGTGATTTATCGCAATGATTTAATCGAATTAATACAATATTCACCAGTCACACCCGATGTTTATGCCGAGCCCGTGCTCATCACACCCGCCTGGATCATGAAATATTACATTCTTGATCTCACACCAAAACATTCCCTGGTGCGATATCTGGTAAAAAAGGGTCACACTGTATTTATCATTTCATGGAAGAATCCTCGCAAGAAAGATCGCAACCTTGGCATGGATGATTATCTCAAGCTCGGCGTCATGTCCGCACTTGATGTAGTATCAGCCGTCGTTCCACACAAAAAAATACACCTCGCTGGTTATTGCCTTGGTGGAACACTCGTTGCCATCGCCGCCGCGACCATGGCACGCAATCGCGATGACCGTTTAAAATCACTCACTATCTTTGCCGCACAAACCGATTTTACCGAACCCGGCGAACTCGGCTTATTCATCGATGAAAGCCAGATTTCCTTTTTAGAAAACATGATGAAAGAAAAAGGTTACCTGGATACACACCAAATGGCCGGTACCTTTCAATTATTGCGCTCAAACGACTTGGTGTGGTCACGACTCATTCACGATTATTTACTTGGCAATCGCAAACCCGTGAACGGCTTAATGGCGTGGAACGCCGATGCGACACGTTTGCCCTATCGCATGCATTCGGAATATTTACGCACCTTATTTTTGAATAACGATCTGGCAGAGGCTAAATATATTGTTGACGGCAGACCTATCGCATTAAGTGATATCACCATCCCTGTTTTCGCCGTGGCGACTGAACGTGATCACGTTTCGCCCTGGCGTTCTGTATTTAAAATTAATCTGCTTACCACGGGTGATGTGACATTCGCCTTAACCAGCGGTGGCCACAATGTCGGTATTGTCAGCATGCCCAGCAAAAAAACCAAGCGTTATTATCGCGTGACGACGTTAAAAGAAAGCGATCACTACATTGACGCCGACAGCTGGTATGCAAGTACCAAACCTCGGCCTGGCTCATGGTGGCCCGCATGGAACAAATGGCTGGATAAACTCTCCACCGGTCCTGTAGCCCCACCTGAGATGGGTAATGACAAAGCGGGCTACGCTCCTATTGACGATGCGCCTGGCAAGTATGTATTGCAAAAGTGACAGGATGTCATCCTATCACCGGACACAATAGAATTCGTTCATTCGTCAATTGCTGTCTATCGCTCTTTATCTCGCCACAAGGCCCGTTCGGATTTAAATGCATCTCTTTCGCCGCTTTATACATGACAGGCATAAAAGAAGCTGATGACAGAAGGTACACTTGTTTCGGCCCACGCTGAACAAAACTTCTCACTTCCTGTGGAACCACATAATGATGCCGATAAAATGGAATACCGCTAAAATGCCAATTGGCAGGAAAATATGGAATGAGATAGTGATTAGGACAAGGCCCAAAAGGTTTAGCAAAGAATGCGTAAGCTATTAAAACGGTTGCATTTGTCTGTTTATCCACCATGGAAGGTAATTTAACATTAAAATAATCTGTCCCAAATTGTTCGGCTCGTTCCATCCCCATAGGTTGCATAGTTTTTGCAATGAATATAAAAACTGCAAGTATCGATAGTATACGAACACTAAAGCGGTTAAAAATCTGGAATAACAGCATCACACAAAGTAAGGGTGATAGCATTTGTAACACATTTAAATAGCGCATTACCGAAAAGTATTCTTGCCAGAAAATATAAGTAAAAATAAAAAATAGATATAAATTCCATACCGGATAGCACTTAATCAAAGCGAATTTTTTTTTATCTATAATCGCCGCGACAAATAACATAAATAATACATATACAATTGCAAAACGATAATCTGTAAACCATCCATCTGATGTGGGCTTACTACCCGTTGCAATATAAAATGGAAATAAAAGTGCTTCGATGATTCCTTTAGGCACGAAACGTGGCTCACTCCAGTTGATAGCTGGAAAAAATGGTGACTGAAAGATGCCATTGAATAGCGGAAAGAATGGATTGCGATACTCTTGCCACAATAACCACATCCAATAACCATCTGTTATCAGAAAACCAACCACGATACCGAAGGTAGAATAGAGAAAAAATAATAATTTATCGCTCATTCGCATGGGTAGAAATATCAGGCTGCCAAACAACCCTACAAGGTAAATAATGAAAGTTAATTTAAAGCCGGCCGCCATACCAAGGAAAATTGTTGCAATAATAATGTGTGTTTTAGAGTAACTGCCGTTTTCATAATAGCGGTTGATAATAAATGCCCATCCGAGTAAGAAGCTCAATGTAAAAATACTAATCGTATTATCGTTAAAAAATGCTCCTATGCCTGAATAAACCGTTGGTGCGTATATTCCCAGACAAGCACAAGCTATAGCCAAACCGATCTGCAAATAAATGTCTTTCACAAAAAATTTCAACATGAATTTGGAAAGATAAAATATCAAAACAATATTAATGCCATGCACTGCGCCCAAAATAAATTCCGTCACCCTTGGTGAACAATGATTAATAAGATAATAGGAGATAAAATCCAGTGTTGGTGTTATATAAACTTGAATAGCTGATGGCGGCCAATAATCCATCTTGTTCATACGATGATGCAGGTATGCATATGGATTATAAAAATGATACCCAGCTAAATCCCATGGCAATTCTTTGCCAAACGAAAGAGACAGAAATCCACACAGAAGGATACTCAGCAATAAAACAGCAATGTCAATTATATAAAGAGGACTTTTGTTTTCCGTCATCGATTATAACTCACTGGTTTGGCTTTACGATTAATAATACGTGTCAGTCGAATCATCATTATTATTATTATCATCATCATCGCTATCCTCACCATCTTGCTTATGTGCCTTTCGATCTTCCAGACTGGATAGAACAACCACTTTCGTCCCACGATAATTATTCGCGGCAATCGGCGGCTCGACAAAATCATAGCGCAGCCATTCCGCATCCTGCACAAACATGCGCACACAGCCATGACTCGCGTTCGCATTTACCACGCCACCGGGCGAGCCATGCAATGCTTGTCCGCCATTGAAGAACATGCAATAAGGCATGGGCGCGCCGCCATCGGGTTCGGGAAATTTAGTCGACACACAATTGCTGGTGCCAAGAGAATACACACGAAATACGCCTTCTTTGGTGCGGCATGATTTGTCTTCATCATTCGGACAACGCGCGCGACCACCTGTAGCGGGCCCCCACCGCACCAACGCGCCATCGGCGTCATACGCCGCCCAGGAATGCAGACTTAAATCCACCACAATGACTTTCTCGCCCGTCGCTTCAACATTTCGTGGAAGTGGAGAGTAATCCAGCAAATTGGAATCCGCGAGATTATCGGGAACATATAGAGATAAGCCAGGCCAGAGCTCCCCATTGCGATGATTAATGCGCATGACAATACCGCGATCATGTTCATCGGGAAACAGTGATTGCCAGGATTGGCCGCGTTTTACTTTGATACAATGATAACCTTCAATATCGCAATTCATTTTTGCCGCGGCATAAATCGGTAAAAACGCGACAAGCGCAAATAAGATAATTATTTGAAAGAATTTCTTTTGCATAAGGATATTGTACCCTATACTTTATTTTCTATTGTATGCATTTTTAAATGGAATTATCTTGAGCATTTTACTATTTTCTGTTTTATTATTGTTATTTTCGATCCTAGCTGGCGTACTCGGCGCGCTGACGGGCCTGGGTGGCGGCGTGGTCATCATCCCTGTGCTGGTTTTACTATTCCATGTCGATATACATTACGCGATGGGTGCCTCGCTGATTACTGTTATTACCACCTCTTCCGGAGCTGCGGCGGCCTATTTACGCGATGGCTATACCAATTTACGTATCGGCATGTTTTTGGAGGTGGCCGCGGTCATTGGCGCGTTGATTGGCGCATCGCTTGTTTACTTCGTCTCTAAAATATGGCTCACTTTTATTTTTAGTCTGGTACTATTTTTGTCGGCGTATATGACTATTAGACGCCACGAAGAATCGGAACAATACAATAGCTCGCACCCGCTTGCCGTCAAATTACAACTGGACAGCACATACCCAACAAACGATGGGATCCAGGCATATCATGTACAACATGCGTTGCTAGGTTTTATCGTGATGGGATTTGCTGGTCTGTTATCAGGGTTACTCGGCATTGGCGCAGGGATTTTAAAAGTGCTCGCCATGGATCAAACTTTACGTTTGCCTTATAAAGTATCGACCACCACCAGTAATTTTATGATCGGTATTACCGCAGCAGCAAGCGCCGGAATATATTTTGTCAATGGTTACATTATGCCTGCCATTACCTTCCCCGTAATGCTCGGTGTGATAATCGGCTCCTATAGCGGTGCAAAACTCATTTTTTATTTGCACGCGCGTATACTGCGTATTATTTTTAGCATTGTCATCAGCTTGATAGGTTTGCAAATGTTGTATCAGACAATCATGGGTACAATCTAATGATATCACATTCCATCGAACGTAAAATTGGCGCTCTTTTGCTTATCGGCACGATTATCTCATCATTGATTGTATTGACAGGCGGCGTTTTATATTTAGCGCAATATGGCACTGATAACGTCGAATTTGAAATGCTTAATCATGCCGCCACAGCAACCACAATAAAGGAAGTTTGGCGTGTCGCTTTATCATTTACGCCTTTAGGCATCATACAGTTAGGATTATTGACCCTGGTTGCGACACAATTACTACGCGTCGCGATGTTACTTATATATTATGTTGCAATTCGTGATTACTGGTTTATGGTATTTTGTGGCTTTGTCCTGATGGTTCTTATTTATAGCTTTGTTTGAAGGGGTGTTATGAAAAAGATATTAGTCACTGGTGGAGCAGGTTTTCTTGGAAGTTTGTTACTGGAACAGCTATTAAACCAGGGTTATCACTGCGTCAGCGTAGATATAGCGCAACACAACGTCACTCATACAAATTTAATTACCTTGCAAATAGACATTAGCGACAAAATTCAGCTTGAAACTATTTTTCAGCAATATGAAATAGAAGCTATCTTTCACTGCGCCGCCCTGCTCGCGCATGGTCGTATTAAAAAATCACAACTTTGGACATCCAATGTGACAGCCACACAATATCTGGCTGAGCTGGCTGAACAATATAAAGTGCCACGACTGATTTTCACATCGACCAATTGCCTTTGGGGTGAGAACTTGCATCGCTCAGTTACCGAATCTGACACACCCGCACCTGTAGAATTATATGGTCAATCCAAGCTTGCGGCGGAAAAAATATTATTGTCTTATCAAAACAAATTTAAAATTATCATATTTCGCTGCCCAACCATCATTGATGCGGGCCGATTGGGCTTATTAAGCATATTGTTTGAGTTTATCAATGAAGGCAGAAAAATTTATTTGGTAGGTGGCGGGAAGAACCATTATCAGTTTATTTATGCGCAAGACTTGATAAGCGCGCTGATTAAATCATTAAATTATGACAAGTCGGATATATTTAATATCGGCTCTGATAATGTTCAATCCTTGCATGATGTTTTCAATTATGTCATCCGTCAAGCTGACACGGGCGCGCGTACTACATCTCTGCCGAAAGCGCCTGCCATTGCAGCGATGAAACTGGCTTACCATCTGCGTATTTCGCCCTTAGGCCCCTATCACTATAAAATGATCGCAGAAGATTTTGTATTTGATACCACAAAAGTCAAATTGTCCTTGAAATGGCAACCAACATTGACCAACGAAGAAATGCTGTGGAAAAGCTACGAACATTATATGAAAAACCAGGCCAACATCAAAGCGGATGCAACATTATCAGCACATAAGCAACCCGCTAAAATGGGCATTATCCGGTTACTGAAGTGGTTATCATGAAATTCTTTTGTAAATATCGAAGTGATTAATTTTTTTTATGAATGCGTAATGTTTCCACACCTTATTAAAGCTCAGGTTTTTATTAAAATAATCCAGATAGCTAAAAGAAATCGGTTCGCCAGTAATACGCCCATTTATCATTGAAAGCTCCCCCCTGGTTGCCTTTCGATTATCCACTAACACAAAATCCGGTTTTTTTGTCTCAATATCTTCGGCAACCATATTAGTGAGAAATAAGCTGTCTCCAGAATCTAATTGGTGTTTTTTTATCATGCCTCCAAGCCCAAAAAAATGAGAAAAACGCGACGCCGAAGTTGTTTCATGTCCATAGCTTATAATGGGAAACGCGTAACTAACCTCCATCGTAAAAATATAAACTGACACGTGAACGGCTTCATGCTGGATAAAAGCAATTACGTCGCTCACGCCATTTTTAAAATTAATTGATCTATCGATATACGATCTAACCATATAAAACGGTAATGCAAAGACGGTGACGGCGGCAAGGAATGTGATGATATGTTCTTTTGCTGGCTTGCAGACCTTGCTTATTAGTAAGCTCAGCAATGATAATGTGATGATAGTGACAATGACAAACTGATACAAAGTCCAGTTACTTTCATTTATGATATTTAATGCGATCATACTCACCAGCGTTATTGCCAACATTGCAAGAAAAGTGATTTTTATTTTTTTGGCATCAATTTCATTTAAATAATAATACAAAAGAATGTATAAGCTGAAAGTGGATGGAAAAAAGAACAAATATGAATTTTTATAAATAACGCTCGTCGTCCATATGGGAACAGAGAAATAAAACAAAAGCAGAATAGGCATTATAAATAATATACTCATGATCACATAATCGCGTCGATCATAACGATATGTGACGCGTTGAACAAATATATATATAAGCGTAAGTAGCAAACATGATAACGCGGGATAAAGATGATAAGTCCAAAGAGTAGCTTCTAAAATAAAAACCGCTATGTAAGCCAATGTGGTTAGCATCATAATATCAGTATATTCATGACAATGCAGAGTGCGTCGCTGATATAAATAGGTTAAACCAGTAAATATAAACAACCCAACAAACACATTATCGATTATTGGCTGTAATGGCATATGATCTGTGATCCCGCACCAGCGTACCGCGTAGGGCATAACAAACGTAAGATAGTCTGAATGTCTAAACAGCACTATGGTTAAATAAACCAGCAGCACAACCAGCATAGCGCGAATTTCAAGCCTCGACCACGATTGCCAGTTTCTCGTCTTTATCATGTAGTAGAATTCGATTAAACATAATGCGAAGAGAAAGTATGGCTTTAAAAAAAATCCTGATGCCGCCGTTACGCCAATTGTTATCGCCAATACAGGGCTAATCGATGCATTTTTAAGTCTGGCTAGTACCAGCAACATGTATGGTAAAGTCAATATCAGCAATAAATGTTCTCGCTGGCCAAAATCACGATTTATTACGATTAGTAAAATAGTGGCAATTGATAAAATGACCGGTTTTATGAGGTAGTTATCACCGTTCGTAAAAATTTTACGACACAACTTGTTACACATATACAAGGATAATGCTATTAAGCCATACACATATATTTGCAATGACACCATGATATGAATATGCGTCGTTTCCTTAAGTAACACTGCCGGAAGATACAGATATAAAATCAATGGCGGATTGTTTTCAAAAAAATCGTTAGTATAGCTACCGCCATACAGTAAACGTCGGGATGCCTCCAGTAACCAGCTGACATCATGATTAAAATACATGATTTGTTGCAAACTAAAACTTAAAATAAAAACAATAATAAGTAGCAAACTACTTTTTACATTCATTCCCTTCAATATCCTTTTGCATTCTCATCAAATGTTCCAACATATTTCGCCACACGCTTAATACCTGTTTCTATGCGCCCATCATCTTGTAAATCCAGCCAGCGATAGCCTGGCGGTCTATTTTCCAGCATAAAATTCTTTTGATGTGGCATAAACTGAAAACAGGTTGAAGGAGTCGAATAACAATCTATGTTAAACATTGTACTTTTGTGTTCCTGGTGTACATGACCCAACAACACCATGCGAACATTGGGATATTGTGGAGCAATTTGCCAAAATTCCTCCGAATTACTCAGACACAAATTATCTAGCCATTCACTCCCAACATGAAACGGTGGGTGATGAAAAACAATAATAGCATGATGTTCTGGGTAGGCTTGCAGACAATCCTGCATATATTTTAATTGAGACGCATCCAGCAAACCTTCCACCGCGCCGGGCTTCTGCGAATTCAGCAGAATAATTTGCCAATTATCAATAATCAGTTGTTTATCAGTTAAAATATTATCTCGCGGAAAAATTCGCGCCATTAAAGCCTGGTCATCGTGATTACCGGGCACATAATAGGCCGGTGCGCGCAATGGCTTCATCATTTCGGCCAATCGCAAATAAGCAGCTTCGGAATGATCTTGAGATAAATCCCCAGTCAATAAAATCAGCTTAATCCCATTTTCTTCTGCTCGCACTTTGTCGCGTACGGCTTGAAAACTGTCTTGTGTGTTGACGCCAAGCAATGTTTTGCCTGGATCTGCAAATAAATGACAATCGCTGATTTGTATAATTCTCAAGCCCATCTGGTAATCATATCGAGTTTGTCGTCCCAGCGAAAGCCGCTTACGTCGTCCCGGCGAAAGCCGGGAACCAGTTAGAAAATAATAAATTAACTATTGCTAAGACAAATAATATATTGCAGATTATTCTTCTATGACTAACACCAACAAACATGCACTTTCGGTGCTCATTACAGATGATATTGCGCAGAATAGAATCTATTTTATTGATATATTGTGTGAGATCATTACCCCATTAAACGTTACCGAAGCGGAAGACGGCAGAGACGCCATCAATAAAGTCGCTACCCAAATTCAGCGCACTGGACAAACATTTAATCTGATCATCATGGATTTCAAGATGCCGGAACTAAATGGCGCCGATGCGACAGCGGCGATTCGACAACTTGAAGCAAAACTCTCGCCGCCGCAACACAGTGTCATTTTCACCTGGTCGACCTCTTTGCAATCCGCTTATCGCCAAGCAGATGACTGGTTGCCAAAAATGACCAGCGCGGCTGAAGTAAGAGCCAAGTTAGAATTATTTGATTTATTGCAAGGAGGCTAACATCGTGTCGCTATCTAAATTCATTACGCTTATTTTATTTGCGCTTGCCTTACTTACACAGACAGCTGCTTTCGCGAGCAAAGAAGGCTACGCGCCTGTTTCCGGTTTTGCCCGATCATTTATTATGGGATCGGAAATTTCCAATGCCACCATTACCATTGTTGAAACAGGCGAAAAAATTAAAACGGATGATCATGGCAAATTTGGTCCTTTCGATTACCCTATTGGCAAGCCTATTACCTTAGTGCTAGAAAAATGGGATTATCACACCACACAATCCGCGACTATTATTGTTCCGCCAGAGGGATTAACTGGACCTTACAATAATATTACCTTCCAGGTGCCTTCGCGCGAGGCCTACTTTTTACTATCGACTATTGTCGGCGCGAAAGAAAATCCTGACGCCTGCCATGTCGCTGTCACCATCACTGCTTACCACAAAAACATGGATGATGACCCGCAAGGCGAGGCGGACGCGACTGTCAGTTTATCTGCACCACACCCTGAACAGTCACCTTTCTATTTTGATATTTTCCAAAGTGGTCCATTAAAGGGCAAAACCAATCCGTTTACCAAAGGGCTGACTAAAACCTCTGATGATGGTGGCGTGTTGCTCTTCAACTTGCCGCCCCAAGATAAACCTTATGTGATTTCAGCGACTAAACCAGGCGTATTGTTTACTGAATCGCAGTTTTTGTGTCGTAAGGGTATGTTTATTAACATTAGTCCGCCAAGGGGACCAATGGCCTTAAAATGACGAACGGAGTGAGTCATCCCGGCGAAAGCCGGGATCCATTCCTTAAATAGCGTAAAATTTAAGCGTTTTTTAAGAATTTGCGTGTAGAATATAACTAATATAGTCATAACTAGAGTGACAAACGAGGTGTTGAAATGCGAAACATGACGAGAGTTAGCATAGCTTTATTTGCGGTTATCTGTGGTTTTCAGATTTTACCTGCCAATGCTGCGACTTCTGGCGATCTGCGGCCCATAAAGGGTCAGACGATGGTATATCAAGGCTACATTGATACCAGTAATAATTACCAAAACTGCAAACAAGTATCGGATGACACTGTGCAATTGTCGGGTGGTGCTACCGTTTTTGTTGGCGCACAAACCTGGCCTAGCGCTTATCCTAAGGAAATGAATCTTCAGTGTGAAAAAGACTACGTGATGGTTACCATGAATCAACACACCACTGGCGGCCTTTCTACTTTAGCCGTTGCTGGCGGCCAGATAAGTAATAATGGTAAAGCAATCTGTTGCCCACTTAAGCATCGTTGGGCTCCTACTCAAACAGCTTAATTACTGCTATAACAGTAATTTTTCACGATCTTTCTTCTTAAAAGCTGCTTTTACGTATAAAAGTAGCTTTTTTACTGTTGTAGCAGTAATAAAATGGTTTTTTCTTCAAAAATCTCTCTAAATCTCTTTATTTGTTACATTTTTACTGTTATAACAGTAATATGAGGTGATTTTATGAGTCCAAATGAAATTGCACGTACTGTACGCTATTTTCGCAAAAGCGGCGGTCTATCACAGCTCGAACTCGCCCAAATTGCTGGTGTTGGAAAAACTGTGGTGTTTGATATTGAAAAAGGCAAAGAGAGCGTACAACTTAACTCTCTGTTAAAAATACTCGCGGTACTGAATATCAAATTAAACCTTAAAACGCCCTTTCCAAAACCACATGAGGATCAAGAATGAGAAAAGCGAGTGTGTATGTAAACAATGTGTCTGCCGGTGTCCTGGAAGAACTAGGTCTGAATCATTATCAGTTTTCTTATAACGAAGATTATCAGGGTGCTCCCATATCGCTTACGATGCCATTAATAAATCATTGTTATAAATTTGATAAGTTTCCTTCTTTCTTTGAAGGTCTGCTGCCGGAAGGTGTAATGTTGGAAGCATTGTTACGTAAATATAAATTAGATAAAAAAGATTATTTTGGCCAGCTCCTATTATGCGGTCGTGATGTGGTGGGCGCAGTATCTATTGAGGAAATAAAATGAAGCGTTGTCCTATTACTTACGAACGTATCAGTGAAAATGAATGGTACTCACAGCGTGGTTTACACTTGCTTTCGCCACAACTCAAGATGCTAAAACCACTAACTTTTAGTGCGAGCGAACAACGCAGTCAAGCAATTGCACTGATGGGTAAAATGTCTATCCAGGGAGTGCAAAAAAAATTGAGCGCTCAACTAAAAGTAAATGATGGTTATTTTGCGCTCGTTGAACAATTTGGACATTATATTTTAAAACCTCAAAGCGAAGATTTTGCTGAATTACCTGAAAATGAGGCAATTACGATGACATTAGCTGCTGACGTTGGCATAGAAGTGCCCGTACATGGCATGGTGTACTCCAAAGATAATAGCATGACTTATTTTATCAAACGTTTTGATCGTTCAGGACATAATAAAAAAATCGCTACAGAAGATTTCGCACAATTATCAGGTATGGAACGCGACACTAAATACGATAGTTCGATGGAAAAAGTCGCAACTATAATACAAGATTATTGTACTTATCCTAAAATTGAATGGGTAAAATTATTTAAATTAACCTTATTTAATTTCCTCGTTGGCAATGAAGACATGCATTTAAAAAATTTTTCGTTGATCACGCGCGATGGTATAACAACTTTATCACCCGCTTACGATCTGCTTAATACAACTATTGTTCTACCTGGCGCTGCTGAAGAAATGGCATTACCATTACATGGTAAAAAACATAATCTGAGAAAAAAAGATTTATTGGAATATTTTGCAGTAGATAGGCTTCAATTGAATAAAGTTATAATTGAAAAAACATTAAATGAGCTAAGCTTAGCTATTCCTCGCTGGCACAAATTCATTCAGCATAGCTTTTTGTCCAAGCCAATGCAGGAAAAATATTTACATTTGCTTGATTCTCGAGTTAAACGATTAGAGTTATAATAGTTATTATCTCTGCACGGTAAACGTTGCGGAATAACCCGCGTAAGGCGAAATCGCGCCGCCAAACCAGAATTTCCAGTCGCCGTAATGCACAATGCGATACTGTCCAGGCGGCATATCCGCAGGAATGCGCCATACAATGGTGATCAGTGAATCACTGACACCATGACGTTGCCAGTGATATTCTGTATCCCAATCCTGATCGGTGCGTACGATTTCCCATTTGTTATTTACTAATCGCTGCACATCCAAAAAGGTATTTTGAATACGGAAATTATTTTTAGGATGCGCGCCCCAAAACATAACTTGTACGGTATCACCCGGTTTATAGCTTGCATTGACATCTTGATAAACATCACCAAACTTTTTTCCAGACGGAACAGTATCAAACAACACACCGGTCTGCAAAGTGACTTGCGCGCCTAACAAATTGGGTGGTTGCGGGCCTGCTTCCACTGTGGTGTTATTAACAAGCGCTTTGGTTAAACCAGTATAAATTTGCTGTAACGCCGCCGCTGTCCATGGACCAAAATGCGTGGACGCGCCTTCGTATCGTTGCATTTGATATTCTTCATTCGTCGCAACATAACCGGCATACGCGTTCGATAAAGTTGACAGCACCACATGATTTTTTTCCGCGACAGGAAACTGATTGCTAATTGCATTTTTCAATCGACGTCCCGTCATGGTCGTTAATTCCATTGGAATCGCACCTATCACCAGATTACCAATTTTAACAACCTGCATGGGTAATATCTGTGGCGTCCAGGGATAGGGCAACATGGTGCCTGTTGAGGAAATAATGGGTTTGACACCCTGACAACGCGTCGTCACCATTTCGCACATAAAAAGTGGCAAAGAGTTATGAAGCGCATCGCAGCTAACGCCTTGCCAGCCAATGCCTTCACCGTCTTGCGTGCCTGCCAGCATGGAAACGCCTATCGCACCCGGGCAAGTCATTTGCGCTTTGCCATCGGTGTATTCCGAATTCACTCGCACGTGACTCATATCAACGTAGCTATGGCGATAATCAATTCCCCCCGAAACTATTTCTGTGGCATTGTCGTACAGTTGTTTCGCAATGTCATATAATGGTATACCCACGCGCTCTATATTTCGTATGCCATCCAGTCCTGTACCACCTTCATGGCCATAAGGATTTGGCGACACATCGCCTGAATGTTCTTGGGCAAATGCGGCGACAAAAGCTGTTGATCCATAATCTGAACCCATCGCCTTCTCAAAACGGTATTCCGCATAACCTTGAATATCGCCACTGATTAATTCATTTTTGTTATTCATGCCTGTGCCATGCAAGGGGAACCAGTTAATCGTTCCGATGGGTTTACCTTGCAAGGAGTCAAAGCGAATGAGTGTCATCTGCGTGTCTACATCACGCTGATAGTGGCTACGTTCTTCTGGTGGATTAAGCAGATAAGCTTCTGGCGAGCGATTGCCACTGATGCCGGTTACCTGTCCGGTTGCGATTTTAATGTGCGCGGGTGTCATGTTCTCCTGCGCACGGCCAATCGCTACGACAATACCGTCTGCGATGGCATTGAAATTGCCACGATTAAAACCTAGCGTGGTAAGGTTATAAAAAGTATAGGTGGAATAGCCACCCGGCCCACTGTGCGAGTGAGTCGCTGTTAGCAAGACATTACTGTCATTATAACGATCGCCATATTTCAGCCGCAGTTTTTTGATAACTTGCTGTTTGACACCTTGAAATAGTTGTCCCAAGTCCGTATTCACAAATACCACACGGTTGCGATTACAGGGCGACTCAATAACAAACGCGCGCGCCCACAAACGCTGTTGCAAGCCACTTGTTTTTTGCTTGAGCATGCCATAACCCATCATGCCCTGCTCTGCCGCTGGCCCGGTAATATCATAGATTCCCGCACCGACATTAAATGTCGTATTTCCTTGGCATTGGTTTGTTGCAGGTATGCCAGCGAATGTTGTGTTAAAACATAATATCAGTACTATTGAAAAAATGTATTTAAGACAGGTATTCATTGTTGATTAAGCCAGCCATCCACTAAGTCATAAAACACTGCAAGTATGATAGGTCCTATAAAAATACCAATCACTCCATGTGTGAGCACCCCACCAATCACACCCAGGAAAATAACCAGCGTGGGTGTTTGCAATCCTCTCGCGAGAATAATCGGTTTTAAAAAACTATCTGACACCGCGATTAGAACCAATAAAATAGATAACACCAGAGCAGGCAAAAAATTCAGAATGAAAAACAGCCAGACCATGAGAGGAATGACTAACAAAAACAATCCCAATTGCGCAATACCCATCAATAAGGCTATAAAACTAATCAAGCCCGCGGCAGGGATGCCAACCATTAACAAGATCAGCCCTATCGCTAAAGCTTGTATGAACGACAAGCCAATCACACCTCTGGCTACACTCTGTATGGTGTTTTTCACGATATTAATAAGTGTCACACCACGTTCAGGTGAGATTCGTTCCGCTAATTTATTAAGACTTTTAATTAGACCATCACTTTTACTTAACAGATAGCCAGCGAATAATACTGAAATAATAAATAATAACAGATCAAAACTGAACGAGGCTGTTTTGTCTAGCAAAAATTTCCCCAAATCAATTAAAAAACTTGAATATCTTTTTATTAGCATAGCCGTATTGGTTGAAGCCAAAGACCAACCCTGATACAGCTGATCACCAATTAATGGCCAATTTTTAACCCCTTCAGGGGGCTGTGGGATAATTGATTGCTCACTCGCGTTAGCTGCTTTACTAAAATCACTAACCGTTGAAACCATATTGTTTGTCATCGATACTAACGAACCAACAATTATCAGCAAACTGAGGAAAGTCACCAATATGGCCGCTATCGAACTGGAACGTTTGCCAAGGTGTTTGTAAAACCATAGATAGATTGGATACAACGCCACAGCCAGAATAAAGCCCCACGCTAACACGCCAAATGCGGGCATGATCAACCATAAAGACCAATAGGTTAAAGCCGCGATCAGAGCGAGTCTTACTAAGCGATCAAAATTGGAAGGCTGTTTATCCATCGTACTAACTTATATCAGCTGCCATGCTTCTGCAAGAAAATCTGACCTACAGTTTAATCAGGATTGGACATGCTTCATATCAAACATCACGTTCGTTTTCTTAGCCAGAACGCCGCTGGTAATTGTTCCTTTATAAAACTGCGATTTATTGTTAATCTCAGAGGCATTAATTTTTATTTGATTCCAGCCATGCGATAATAAATAGTCCATTGAGGTAGCAAACACGACTCTTGAAATTCCTGCCCAAACAATCGCGCTTTGACACATAGAGCACGGTTCAGCGGTGGTATACAAAGTCAGGTTTGACCAATCCATATGAGGATGTTTTTTTACGCAATCATTAATGGCGACCATTTCGCCGTGAAAAGTGGGATTTATCTTACTCGCATTCACACCTTCCGCGACAATTTCACCTGTTTGGTTATCCACAATTACAGCGCCAAAAGGCGCGTTGGGATTATGTTTAGCCATTTCAATGGCTTTTTGCATGTAATATTCATCACTCATTTTAGCGGCATGACAAGATAAGCTGCCAATGATGGAACAAATCGCGATGGTGAATGTCGTTCTTTTCATTTTCTGCTTTCCCTTATAATGGCAGCGGCAATTCTTACAACCAACAATTCTAACATGAAATACGCGATTCCAGGTCTAGTTGTATTGTGTAGATTGACTCTTTTCCAGAATGCGACTAAAATTTTAATTAAATGCTGCGATGCAGCATACGCAAAAAGGATTTTCGCAATGAAAAAGTCAGATGTAAAAAATACTGCTTTTGCAATGCCATTAAGCACACCGGCTTACCCACGGGGACCTTATCGTTTTATCAATCGTGAGTTTTTTGTTGTTGCCTATGAAACAGATCTGGAAATACTAAAACAACTGGTTCCTGAACCTTTAGAAGTGACTGAACCCATAGTGAAGTTCGAATTCATTCGTATGCCGGATTCAACCGGATTTGGCGATTACACGGAATCCGGACAAGTCATACCTATCAGCTATAATGGTAAAAAAGGTACGTATCAAATTGCCATGTATCTTGATGATGAAGCTCCCATCGCGGGTGGCAGAGAAATTTGGGGATTCCCCAAAAAATTAGCCAATCCAAGCTTGAAAGTGATTAACGAAACGCTAATTGGCAGACTCGATTATGAAGGATGCCAGGTAGCCTTGGCTACCATGGGATATAAATATCATGAGTTGGATACTAATGAAATTTATAAGTCACTGATGGTGCCTAATTATTTACTCAAAATAATTCCTCATGTAGACGGTTCACCACGCATATGTGAATTGGTAGAATATTATCTGGAAAATGTCACGGTAAAAGGCGCCTGGAGTGGGCCGGCAGAATTATACTTAACACCTCACGCGTTAGCGCCCGTGGCAAATTTACCGGTACGTAAAATTATTTCGGGTACACATGTTCTTACGGACTTAACTTTGCCATATGGAAAGGTTGTGTTTGATTATTTGAAAAATTAAGTTGTCTGCATTTTCTTCAGAACATCCAGATATTCTGCTTCCTAAAAACACGTAGCGTTTCAGCGCAGGTGCTACCTCGTGAGGAAAGCAGCAATGAAATATTGGCAATGGTTTCATCATTAGGAGCTTCAATAATCAACAATGTAGAGCCGCGCGCCAATATATTTATTTTTTATAACCGTGGTCGTGACAAAATCAAAGCCAGTGCTGAATTTTATTTACGAAGAGATATTAAACATTAACGCGCCACCTAAAAGTCTGCTTGGCATTGCGGTTACCTATGCAAAAAATCAATAGCCGTACTTGATTAAATATATTGATTATGGCGAAGTGCCCATTAGTAATTGCTGGATGGAAAATCAAATTCGCCCCT
>DAIDIB010000032.1 GCA_027459575.1 Gammaproteobacteria bacterium
GCGCAGCAACCGGCACGCCTGCGCGTGCGCGGGTTGAATAAGGTGCGACAGCATATGAGGATTGATCTTCGCAGGCATTGATGAAGTTGGCAGGTCTAGTTTAGGCTTTTTTTTAGCGACTTGCCTGTCGATCTTTTCTTAACAGGCTTTTTCCCTGCTTTGTCGCCATATTTCGCGGCGATTTTTTCCATCGTTAATTTAGACAACACACTATTTGGCTTAGCCTCTAATACATCGTATTCAATCAGCGGTCTGGCGTATTTATCTTTGCCTTTGATCAACAACCAGGACTTATCATCCCTTTTCAATCGCACCAGACTAAACGCACCATTTAATTTTTTGGCTTTTAAAATAAATCGCATGTGCCTATTTTATAGGCTTTAACGGGATCTTCATCTTCAGAAGTCCACGCACCAACGTCCCACAACATCACCGTGCCCGCGCCATACTGACCTGCTGGAATAATTCCTTCAAAATGACCATATGAAACCGGATGATCTTCCACGTGTACCGCTAAACGTTTCACCGTAGGATCCAGACATGGCCCTTTAGGCACCGCCCAACTAAGCAATACACCATTCAATTCCAGCCTAAAATCATAGTGCAAATGACTAGCGTCGTGTTTTTGCACAACAAAAAGGTTTTTGTGCCTGCTCGAACCTCTCCCTTTTGGTTCAGGCGATTTTTTAAAATTTCGTTTTTTATTATATTGTTTTAACGGCACATTTTGTCCCTATAGGCCAGCGGTATCTTAATATTTTACCTTAAAATGAATTGAGATCGCCTGAAGATGTTGGCATCAATCATCACACAAAAGTCAGTCATAAGGAAAATGTACCGTCGTTCCGGGGCCGGGACGACGCCTATCTCCTCCACTGCACCAGCACCACACCCGACAAAATCGCCGCGGCACCGATTAACTCCGACGCGACAGGCACAATATGCAAGAACAGCAAATCCCACACAATTGCCAGCACCGGTACGATATACATCACACTCGCGGTACGCACCGCGCCCCACTCTCTTATCAAGTAAAAATAAATAATCCAGGCAAAAGAAGTCGCCACCAGCCCCAAATACAAAAACGCCAGCATCATTTTAGTTTCCAGCACCACCGAAACAGCCGGCCAGCTTTCAAGCGCTAAAGAAGCGACCATCAGCGTCAGCACGCTTGCAACATGTTGCTGGAACAAATTCGTCTCAAAGGAAACTCGAATTTTTGAATAAATCATATGCTGCGTAATAAGACTGCCAACCGCGTAGGAGATAGCCATGCCCATAATCGCCGTCACACCCACCACATCACTCTCACCCTGCGTAATCGACGGCAAAAAAATAATAACGATGCCCAAAAACCCTAATAACAAGCCCCCGATCTTCAACAGCGTCCACTGCGTGGTATCCCTAAAGATACAAGCGCCCAGCAACAAGGCCCAAAGCGACACGGTAGAGTTGATGATACTCGCCAAGGCAGGCTCCACAAAACGTTCGCCATAAAACAACAAACCAAATGGCAGCGCCTGGGTGAATATGCCCGCCACCCAAATACGCCACATCCCCTCTGAGTAGCCCAAAAATCGCTTACGCTTGAGGCTAAAAATAACGGCCAGCCCCAACAGGGAGATCAGCACACGCATCATGGCGCAAAAAACTGGTGGCATGGCGCCCACCACCACCTTGATGTTGATAAACGAGCCACTCCACATCAAGGCCAGCACCCCAAACCAGACAAAATCAAGGCGGGAAGTATTATTTATGGCAATTCTTTGGCTATCGACTCGCTGCGACATGCGTGCTTATCCTCGTATCAACAGGATGTGTTGCTAAATTGGGCATTACTATATATTATTCTAAGTAGTTAATCCAATTGAGGTGTTTATGCAATTTAAAACCGTGCAAACCAAAACCATCGCCAGACTCTTTTTAGCGTTTTTCCTTACTTTCAGCCTAAGCACCGCCTTCGCGGAAGACATCAATTGGCACTCCTATTCCAAAAGCGCTTTTGCTGAAGCCAAAAAGCAACATAAGAATGTGTTGCTGTTCGGCATGGCGAGCTGGTGCCCTTGGTGTAAAAAGATGAAAAGCAATGTCTTTACCGATAGCACGGTCGTCAGTCTGATCAATCAAAAATACGTGCCTGTCATGATCGACATTGACAAAGAAGCCCACGTCGCTGATAGCTACAATATTTCCGTTGTACCAACCAATATTATTCTCAGCGGTGATTATAAAGTCATTGACTCTAAAACAGGCTATTTATCCGCCAGTGAGATGGCGTCGTTTTTGCGACAATAACAAAATAATAACTGGTTGATTTTAAACAATATAATCGCTCTCTGCAGCTATCGGATATAATAGAAGATAACTGTAGAGATTGATTATGAAGCTGCTGCCATTCAAGGAATCCAATGAATGCTCTATCGGGGTAGAGCTTGAGCTGCAAATAATTAATCCTGAAACATTCGCTCACGCATCTAAAGCCAAAGATTTGATTCGAGGCACGCGCAAACACGCATTTCAAACCCGAATAAAGCTGATCTAGTCCTGACTCCACGGACACCTCACTAAGAAAGTAAAATTCCTTAACTTGAGGTGTAAAAGATGAACGAAAACAAACCGAAACAACCCCGTCAAAAATGCTGAGATGGCGAGGCTAAAGCGTGAAAAGGAAGAGCTGGCGCCAAGCGCATCACAAAGCGGTTAACCTGGAAGGCATGCGTGTCAGTCGTCTATGTGTCTGACATAACATACATTTGGACGGAGGAAGGTTGGCTTTATCTGGCAGTTGTCATGGATTTATATTCACGCATGGTGGTTGGCTGGGCGATGTCGGAACGCATGACATCACAACTGGTTATTGATGCGTTACAGATGGCTATTTGGCGGCGGAAGCGTCTTCATTCTGGACTTGGCTACTTAAGCCCGGTATATTTTGAAGCGCAAATGGTCGCTTAGTTGAGTGTCCGTTTTTTCGGGGCGAGATCAATTTAAGAAATATAAAGTTCCTTTGTTATGGTAAAAAGTTATTTAAAAAAAGGTTAGAAAATGCTTGCTATCCTTGAAGCCTACCACGCTGGGTTGCTTAAATCAAAAAATTGGGCGCCAAATATCATTGCCGGTTTAATTGTGGGTGTTGTTGCCCTGCCCCTGGCAATGGCATTTGCAATTGCTTCCGGCGTTAAGCCAGAACAAGGCCTATATACGGCTATTATTGCTGGTTTCATTGTCGGTATTTTTGGTGGTAGCCGCGTACAAGTCGCAGGGCCAACCGGCGCGTTTGTTGTTATTCTTGCCAATATTACCGCTCGTTATGGTATCGATGGCTTGCAAATTGCCACGCTCTTTGCTGGTTTTATCCTATTATTTATGGGTTTTTTCAAATTTGGAACCGTCATTAAATTTATTCCTGACCCAGTGATTGTCGGATTTACCAGTGGTATTGGTGTGATTATTTTTGTGGGGGAATGGAAGGATTTTTTTGGTTTAGCAGTGCATACACCACTTAATGCGCATTTCCATATAAAATTATCAGCGCTCATCAAAGCCTTACCTGGTTTTGATTGGACAACCGCAGGCTTAGCCTGTCTGAGCCTATTATTAATACTCATCTCGCCAAAAATATTTAAACGCATTCCTGGTCCGTTAATCGCGATGGTTGCTGCCACTGCACTACAGGCTATTTTTCACTTTGAGAGCGTTGCAACAATAGGCACAACATTTGGCGGTATTACACAATCTTTACCTCGATTTCATTTGTCTGACATTCAACTCGCTCATGCTGTTAATTTAATTGGCCCTGCTTTTACAATCGCGTTACTGGGTGCGATTGAATCGCTTTTATCAGCCACCGCCGCAGATAACATGGCAGGAACGCGTCATCACTCAAATCAGGAATTAATTGGCCAAGGCTTGGCTAATATCATTACACCGCTGTTTGGTGGTTTTGCGGCGACCGGTGCGATTGCGCGCACAGCGACCAATATTCGTAACGGTGGAAATTGCCCTATCGCTACTATTGCCCATTCCCTATTTTTAATTTTAGTGATTTTATTGTTAGCGCCATTTGCCGCTTACATTCCGCTTTGTGCGCTTGCAGCTATTTTATTTGTTGTCGCATACAACATGAGTGGTGTGCCGCATTTTATTCATATGGTAAAACACGCCCCGGGCTATGATGTGCTGGTGTTAATCACAACTTTTTTACTGACTATATTTACTGATCTGGTTGTTGCCGTAAGCGTTGGTGTCATTCTTGCGATGTTGGCAGAAGCAAGTAAAAAGCTGCTGGCTGAATAAAAACATTAACTGGCGTAGCCCGGGTGCGTTTTTTGCACCCGCGTAGCCCGGGTGCGCTTTTTGCACCCGGGAACAGAGTTTGAACGAAGCACCGCTCCCGGGTGCAAAAAACGCACCCGGGCTACAAATAAAATATCACATTTTAAACTGAACGCTAGTATCCGCGTGATAATTCCAATATTTGGGCAAGAAATAACAACAAATGGCCACTCCGGCCACACATAATACACCGCCAGAGACGACTGCGGCGGTGACGCCAAATGCCGCGGCGACCAAACCTGCCTCAGTGTCGCCCAATCGCGGACCGCTTAGATAGCTAATCATCTCAATGCCCGCAAGCCTGCCGCGTAATTGATTCGGGATAGTTTCATTCCACAGGATACCGCGGTAAATACCGCTGATAGCGTCAAAGCCACCGGCGAAGCCAAGGAAGACGAGCGCCAGCCACAAATTAGTGCTTACGCCGAAAAAGATAATCGATACACCCCATCCGATAGCGGAGATGGCGATGGCACGGCCGTGGTATTTAACAAGATAGGCTGACCCGCTAAAAAACGAAACGATCAACGCACCCACTGCCGGAGCGGAATACAACAAGCCTAACACTTTCGCTCCACCAAAGTATTGCGCGATAGCGGGAAACAACGCGTTCGGCATGCCAAAAATCATGGCGATAAAATCAACCCACCGATTGCCGGGCCCACGATCATGGCGAAACTCGTTTTGAAAGTGCCAACCGCGCTGACGGTGGGAAAATCTTTCTTAGCGACAATTTGCTGCACGATACTGTCCAGCGCGGGACGGTGCAACCCCGTGAAAGCAGACATGAACGCCGCCAGCAAGAAAATCAGCAGCAGCGAAGGGTGCCCAAGGTGCGCGTTCCAGGCGAGCATCAAACTGCCCAGCGTCAAAATCGCTTCTGATATCAGTAATAAAAGCCGTCGGTGATAGCGGTCGGCGAACACACCACCGATCAAGGCAGTAAATAACAATGGCGCTAATTGCACCAGGCTTAAGAGGCCAACCATTAACGTTGAGTGCGTGATTGAATAAATTTGATACGGCAATGCCACGCTGGTGATCATGGTACCCATGAATGAGGCGAATTGGCCTGTGAACAGTAATGAGAAGTTCGTGTTGCGACGAAATAAAGAAAAATCGACTAGTAGGCGCATGGTTTAGGGCTCCGGAGGGAGGGTATTATACACAAAAGCGTCCTGATAAAAATCAGCTGTATCCTGATAGCGGAAAACAGAAGATGAGGCATTCACGTCACAGGTTAATATGAGAAGCTTATGGGGAGCTTAAGAAATAACTTATTGATTAATCAATATACTCTTTTAAAAATTCCGGTATCCGCTGATCAAGCCAATATTCCGGGCGCCATGGATATCTTCCACCCACAAAACCCACATGCCCACCGCGCTCAGTCACTTCCAACGTAATCGAAGGTGATAATTCATGCGGTTCTGGAATGACACTCGATGACATGAACGGATCATCCTTGGCATGTAAAATCAACGTCGGCACATTGATGTTTCGCAAATATTGTCTGCTGCTGGCAGATGAATAATAGTGCTCGACACCGGTGAACCCATGCAATGGCGCAGTGATCTTATCATCAAAATCGTACATGGTGCGCACTTCATGTAACACGCCAGGATTTAATGGCGGCACTGTCACCTCAAATTTTTCCGACAACCGTTCGCGCAAGCATTTCATAAAATACCATTGATAAAAACGTGAAAATCCTTGTTGAATACGCGTAGCCGCTTTATGCAACTCAAACGGCACGGACACCGCGATCGCCGCGTCAACCAGATTATTTTTATCCGCTGTTTCACCCAGCCATTTCAATAACACATTACCGCCAAGTGAAATACCCACCACCGCCAATTTGGTATTTGGCTCACGCACACGTAATGAACGAACAATGTATTCCACATCGCCGGTCTCACCGGAGTGATAACCTCTGGCTAATCTGTTTGGCTCGCCGCTGCAACCACGAAAATGCATAAACGCGCCGCGCCAGCCATGATTGGTAAATTCTTTCAGTAAACTTTTGGCATAATGCGAATCGATAGACCCTTCCAGACCATGCAATATCAACACTACAGGATCGCCAGACTGATTCTGCTCATGATGCGTCCAATCCAGATCAATAAAATCGCCATCGGGCAATTCAATGCGCTCGCGCTGTAGATTCAAATTTTTGACATTAGGTCTGCAAATCGCGGGCCAGAGGGTTTGGAGATGGGAGTTCCTCAGCCACCAAGCTGGTTTAAACTGATTCGTCGTTGCCATATTGCTTCACTCAACATAATCTCTATACTTTCATCATCGGCCAACTCACACGAAATTGCAAATAGGCCACATGAGAGAGTTATTACGCATCATCTTAGGTAGAACTACGATGATGCGGCGATACACGCACCTGCATGATTCGGGCGCCTCGCATCGCCTCCACTGTGAGGCTACATTGTTGAAGCTCAACACGATTTCCCACTTTAGGAATCGTCTCAAGCCGCGACAAAATAACCCCACCCAATGTATCGATGTCTTCACTTAATTCTTCCGCTTCAATATCTATGTCCAGCGCCCGTTCCAATGAGTAAATCGACGCGTTGCCTGGCATGGTATAACTGCCATCGTCATTTCTGATCCAGTCGTCACGCGTACGATGAAATTCATCTTGTATGCGGCCTACCAGCACATGCAGCAAATTGTCCAGCGTGACAAAACCAATTAAATTTTCCTCGCGCGCATTATACACCAGAGCAAAATGCGGCATACCGCCACGCAATTTACGCAGCAGATCGATGGCTGGCAGGCGACGCGACACTTTCAACACTGGTCGCATCAATGCTCTAACATCGTGAATTTCTTTCTGCTCAAACAGGGCGGAGTAAATATCCTTCACATGCACGATGCCAATGATATTTTCAATTCCACCTTCGTAAATAGGATAGCGGCTATAGCGGTGTCGCATCACTGTTTCAAGGGAAGTGAGCACAGGTGCGTTCGCATCCAGCGCGATCATTTCATCCGCGGGACGCATCACGTCTGTGACTTTAAGCTCGGTCAAGTCCAGCGTGTGCTCTAACAGTTTTTTTTCTTCTTTGGTTAATTCGCCATGCAGAAAACTGCTGCTTAATATCAGCTTAAGCTCGTCGGTGGAATAAAATGCTTCGGTGCGTTTTTTTCGGCCTACCATTAGACGCAAAAGGGTGTTGGCGCAAAAATTCATTATCCAGATAATGGGATACATGGCCCAGTAAAAAATATATAAGGGCAACGCCGTCCACACCGATACTTTTTCGGCTTGACTAATCGCGATGGATTTCGGAATAAGTTCGCCAATAATAATATGCAAAAAGGTAATAAAAATAAACGCGGCAGTAAAAGAAGTCGCCTCGATGGTTTCTTTGGAGCTGATGGCAAAAAAAGAAAAAACCGGTTCAAATAGTTTAGCAAAAGTTGGCTCACCTACCCAGCCAAGCCCGAGTGAAGCCAATGTGATACCAAGTTGACAAGCCGACAGATAAGCATCCAGGTGTTGATGCACATAAGCCAGAATGTTGCCGCGGAAGCCATAGGATTTTTTAATAACCGCGATGCGGGTGTGCCGCAGCTTGACCATGCCAAACTCCGCCGCGACGAAAAAGGCGTTTAGCAGGACGAGTAGCGCAGCGATGAGGATGTAGAAGAGATTTGTCATGGGGCTATGATATAATGATGGGAAGTGGGAATCTAGATGAATGGGTCCCCGCCTTCGCGGGGATGACAGACTTACAGGGAGCGTAACGTTTGAAAAATTATATGTTTCTCGCCATTCTAATAAGCATCAGCGCCGCCATATTTTTCGGTGCTTTCTTCCCCAAAGAAATGATCACAATTAGCTGGATAGGTCAGTTATTTATCAACCTCCTCAAAATGATTGTATTACCACTCATCTTTAGTGCACTAGTCAGCGCCATCACCTCCTTAGGCGGAGCAAAGAAAATAAGCAGCATTGGCATCTACACCTTTGGCTATGTGATGCTAAGCGTATCGCTGGCGGTCATCATTGGCTTAATATTACTGAACGTCTTTAAGCCCGGTATCGGCATCCCACCCAGCCTGATTATGGCGAACGCCAAACCAGCGGAAGTCACCCCCATGCTCTTTTCTTCCTATATGCTTTCGTTATTTCCACCGAATATCGTCGCGGCCGCCGCCCGTTACGAAATCATGCCCATTGTATTTTTCAGCATTGTTTTCGCTCTCGCATGCCTTTCCGTTGGCAAATCAGCGAACCCCCTGATAGATTTTTTTGTAGGTTTGCGCGACACACTCATCAAGATGATTACCTGGTTGATGTATCTCACCCCCATTGGTCTATTTTCCCTGTTGGGAACAGCCGTGGCACAAGCGGCGGTAGAACATTTACTGTTGAAAAGTCTTGGCAGCATGCTGCTCTTCATAGCCATCTTTCTTTGCGGCTTGTTATTGCAGATTTTATGGCAATTGATATTAATAGCGTGGCTCGTCAAATTGTCGCCTATGGAATTTATCAAAACCACCGGCAACGCCATGCTGACCGCGTTTGCCACTTCAAGCTCCATGGCTACCTTGCCTGTTACCCTGCTCGTGGCTAAAAAACAGAATGTAAATGATGAAATAGCCCGCTTCGTGCTGCCTTTGGCGACCACTATCAATCTGGCCGGCACTGCGATGTATGAAGCGGTATCAGCTTTATTCTTTTGCCAAGTGCTCGGTTTTGATTTATCTATCCCCGCGCAAATTGGCGTATTCATTACCGCCATTCTGGCGGGCATGGGCGCGACAGGTATACCTGAGGGCGGCCTGGTCACAATGGTCATGGTTTTACGCAGTGTTAACGTTCCCGCTTCCGCTATCGGTCTTTTATTGCCATTCGACCGCATTCTTGATCGCTTTCGCACCATGACCAATGTGTTTGGTGATTTGTGCTGCGCGGTCACGGTGAATCATTTGCAAAAGAAAAAACGATAATCCTATGTTACAATAACCTCATAACATGGAGGTTAGTATGAAATTGCAAGTCGCTAAACTCATTAGCTTTTTTATCGTCACGTTTGTTTTCTCCCCAGCCATTTTCGCGTGTACCGATTATCGGCTCACGGCAAAAGATAACACCGTGTTGATTACACGCACCCTGGAATTTCCTATTGATCTGAAATCTAACTTGCGCAGTGCTCCACGTGACAAACAAGTCACCGCCAAAGCACCAAATGGTGGCTCCGGTTTAAGCTGGAAAAATAAATATGGTTATCTATTCGTGGACGCTTTCGATCAAAACATCGTGGTGGATGGCATGAATGAAGCAGGCTTATCGTTTGAATATCTTTATCTACCTGGTGAAACACAATATCCCAGCGTGCCAGCGGGCAAAGAAGCGCAATCACTACCCTATTATCAACTGGGCGAGTGGGTACTCGGCAATTTCAAAACAATTGACGAAGTGAAAAAAGCATTAGCGGATATTTATGTCTATCAGGCCCGCTTCCCTGTCGATGTGGCAGACATACAAAACGTGATTTTCCCACTACATGCTTCTATTTACCAAGCCGATGGCAAAGGCATTGTCATTGAATTTGTTAATGGCAAAGTGACTGTATATGACAACATCGGCATCATGACTAATTCACCCATCTATAGTTGGCAGGTTACCAATTTGCGTAATTATTTAAATTTGTCGCCTTACAATCCCAAAGCCATTACCGTGGATGGCATCAGTTATTCCGCCACCGGACAAGGCTCTGGCAGCGTGGGCATTCCTGGCGATGCTAGCCCACCTTCACGCTTTGCTAAAATCGCATTTTTAACCACGGCTGCCTATCCTGTTAACAACAAGTCAGATTTGCTGAATTTAAGCGAACACATCATTAATAATGTCGATATTCCACGCGGGATTGCGCGAAGCGTGGAAAATGGCAAAGAATCCGCTGACTATACGCAATGGACTGTTTTTAAGGATCTGACGCATAAGGTTATTTATTATCGCACTTATAATGACCTGACCTTGCGCATGGTTGATCTGAACAAAGTAGACTTTACGGACAAAACACAGCCATTAAAAATGCCTTTGACTAATCCACCTTACACGATGGATATGACGTCAAAATTCACCGGCCAGATGATGGGGAAAAAGGTGATAAACACCCGCCCAACAACAAAAGTGACGACAGATGACGACACGAAGCCTGCCCCACGGGCAAAACTGACATCTAAAGCTTACACACACATCAATCCTGGGTTAGCCGCCAGATGGGGTGCGGTAGCAAATGCTAGCATAGCTTCTAAAACCAACACGGCAACTAAAATTAACGAAGCGATAAACGCTGACACGAAAAATACAACAAAATCACTAACTGGAAAAATAAATGCAGCCGAGAATAAGAATTGAAACACTGTTTCCAGTTATTTATTTACTGCCGACAATAATTCTTATCGAAGGTTTCTCGTCGATCGCGATTGAAATCCTTACCATACGCCAACTGCTGCCGGTTGCCGGCAGCAGTGTCATCGTCACCAGCATTATTATTGGTATTTTTCTGTTGTTTCTAGCCATTGGTTATGACTGGGGCGGTAAAGTCACCGACAATCTTTATCATGTGTTGCGTCGCAATTTTTTCATCGCCGCGATATGGGTCGGCATAGGTCTATCTTACTTTTTTATTAAATATTTTTTTATCTTCATTCAGGCCACCATCAGCAAACACACCATCGTGTCGCTGATGGCTTACTTATTATTAATTATTTCGCCGGCTGTTTTCATGCTGGGGCAAACACTGCCAATCACCATGAACATCGTGCGACAAAATCAGATGGCGGGCGTCATCGCCGGTAAAGCACTGGGGCTTAGCACTATCGGCTCATTTTTGGGGGCAACGTTTACCACACTTATACTCTTGTATTACTTTGGCGTGGCGGTGACTGTTTTTTGCGTATTTATTTTATTGATGGGACTCTCGCTTTTACTAACCCAGTCGCGCAGCGCTTTCATCCTGCAATGTTGCGCCGCCCTGGTGGCCGCCTGTGTCGTGTACAGTCTTAACATCATCGTCGAACACAACTGGTTTGTGCTGACAAACAATTATGGCAACTATCAAATTCTTTCTTCCAAAAACTCCAGCATAACAGACGACACAAAGTTTCTTGTGATCAATGAATCTTACAGCTCAAAAACAAACGACGAGAACGAACCGTTTCCCTATATTCAAGTAATGCAAAAAATTATTCTGGATGATTTGAAGCTATATAACAAGGATATCCTCGTACTCGGCGCGGGTGGCTTTACTTTGTCACTTAATGATGTGGCCAACAATCACTACACTTATGTGGATATCGATGAGCAAATTAAAAAAGTGGTTCAGCCAGCATTCCTTGAAAAAATCAACGGCACTCTCATCGCTGATGACGCACGCCATTATATAAATACAACACAGAAAAAATACGACGTCATCGTGCTCGATGTTTATAGTAATATTAACTCCATCCCCGCACATCTGCTCACCGCGGAATTCATGCATGAGATAAAAAAGAGATTAAAAAGTAACGGCTATGCGCTTTTCAATATCATCGCCAACCCTCTTTTCAGCGATCCTTACTCTGAACGCATCAATAACACTATACGCAGCGGATTCGGCAGTTGCGCGGTCATCCCTGTGGAATATCATGACAGTCCAACCAATATTATCTATGCGTGTAGCAATAAAGCACAAATGCATGATCATGTCATTTACACGGATAATTTGAATAATTCGACGACGGACTCTTATAACTGGTGATCGTTTAAATCATAATCTATTTTCACTAATAGTGCCAATTTTTACACTGCTCTCTCGTGGCTCGGATGAGTGCTTTTCTCATCCGGGGAGCGATGCTTCGTTGAACACTGCACCCCGGATGAGAAAAGCACTCATCCGGGCTACTAGTTGTGTGGTAAGAAGGAACAGGTTATATTAATCACCTACTTCGCACTTGTAGATTTATACAATTTTTCTTAATTAGGAGAGTCACATGAAAGTTAAAGCTTTATTAGGCGCCGCTATCGCTGTTATTTCCATCAACGCTCTGGCTGATGACACAGCAGCTTCCACCGAAGCAACCCCAGCTACCACCTCAACAGAATCAACCACACCTAAGGCTGAACCAAAGCATCATATGAAGAAGCATCACCATAAGCACCATCATCATATGAAGAAAAAAGCCAAGGAAGAATCAAAAGAACCAGCTAGCTCTGAAAGCACCACAAACACCGGTACCGACAGCAGCACAAGCTCTAGCGAAACCCCAAGCTCAACGCAGTAATTTCTTGTAATTACAACGCAACCCCTGCTTGATTTTACAAGCAGGGGTTTCGCATACATGTCTCGCGCGACAGGTTCGCCATGAAAAGTTACTTAATAACCAGTGTAGAATGTCTATCAGCTTTTTTCGCGGCGACTTTCTGTATTGCCATGTTTTTTAGCCACCTCACCCCTGGCTGGCCCATTCCCGCAATAATCATGTCCCTTCTTTATGCTTTTGTCTTGTTTGCTTGCACGCGGTTAATGTTCAAACATTTTTCGATCGCCGCGCTGATGTTATTGACACCTATAGTGCCATTAATAGCTTTGCTTTTTGTATTAATGCTATTACCATTACTCGCCAAGATTTGAGTGTTTTTTCAAAGGAGTGAATACTTATGTATTACGTCATCGGCGTTTCTGCCATCGCAGCCTTAGCAGGTTTATTATTCGGCTTTGATACCGGTATTATTTCCGGCGCGCTATTGTTTATCGAGCGTGACATACAGCTTAGTACAGGCATGAAAGAACTCATTGTCAGCAGCGTGCTGCTTGGCGCCATGTTTGGCTCTCTGGCGAGTGGATCGTTGACAGACCGTTTTGGAAGACGACGACTGATGCTCGTCATATCCGGTTTATTTATTTTTGGCACGCTCATCGCGACACTCGCCACCACCGTTTACATGATTTTAGTGGGGCGCTTATTTATCGGCCTCGCTATTGGTATTGGCTCATACACCGCTCCGCTTTATATCGCGGAAGTATCGCCGGTTAACTTGCGCGGCGCACTGGTATCGCTCAATCAGCTTGCCATTACTATTGGCATTTTATGCTCTTATTTGATTAATTATTCCTTTACCAATACTGAAGGATCGTGGCGCTTGATGTTTGGTATCGGCATTATACCCGCTATTTTACTAAGTGTTGGCATGTTACTCCTGCCAGAAAGCCCGCGCTGGCTGGTGAAACGCAAGTTACTCGATCAAGCTAAACATACCTTGCGTCAATTACGCCGCACCGACAATGTGAGCGATGAAATTGCAGACATTCAAAACAGCTTGCGCGTGAAACAAGCGAGCTTCCGTGAAATTTTTTCCGCCAACATTCGCCCTGTGTTGTTTCTTGGCGCGATGCTGGGTTTGATTCAGCAAGTCACCGGCATCAACACGATTATTTATTACGCGCCGACTATTTTTCAGCTTGCCGGTTTTCAAGACGCTTCCAGTTCCATTTTAGCTACCGTGGGCATTGGTGTCGTTAACGTACTTGCGACCATTTTTGCTGTTTTCATGCTGGATAAGTTAGGACGGCGCCCATTGTTGCTATCAGGTTTGACGGGCATGGGCATTAGCTTGCTGGGATTAAGCCTGGCTTTCTTTTCAAATATCGGCTCTAGCATACTGCCATGGATAGCCATGTCCTGTACCTTCAGTTACATCATTTGCTTCGCATTCAGCTTGGGCGCGATTCTATGGCTGATGGTATCGGAAATTTTTCCACTGGAAGTTCGCGCCACGGCAATGGGTATCGCGGTATTTAGCTGCTGGTTCTGGAATTTTGTTGTTTCCTCTACCTTCTTAACGCTGCTTGATGCGGTTGGGCCAGGTGGCGCGTTCATGATATACGCGCTGCTGTGCGCTGCCAGCTTTGTGTTCTGTTATTACAAAGCGCCGGAAACAACAGGTGTGACACTGGAGCAAATCGAGCAAAATATTCGTAATGGTTTACCATTGAGAGAAATTGGCAATATGGCTAGTGAGACGGCATGAGCACGATTATCGCGTGGGACTTGGGCGCCACCAAATGCGCCGCTGGATTATTGCAATGCGATGGCAATGGTGAATTGCATTGCAGCAAGACGTTTACTGTTAAACTCAGTGAAACCACCTCATTAGTGGATTTAGTTGCAAAGGTGGAAGCGGGACTTGATGTCAATTTTTCTGATGCGCAAGCGGTTTGTATTGGTGCAGCGGGATTGTTTGATGGCAAAGAGTTAAAACACACCAATCCTTATCCTTACAGCATGCCATTTGCCGAACTGGCCAAATCGCAACGCTGGCCAGCGTTCGCTGTTATTCATGATTATGCTTCCATTGTTTGCTCTACATTCACCACGCATGTAGTGCATCCCAAAAGTTATAATCCCCATGGCCGCCGTGTCGCATTTGGTATTGGTACGGGATTAGGACTAAAAGACGGGGTATTGTTTCCAAGCGGCGATTTTTGGCTAGGTCATAATGAGATGGGCCACATTGGTGTCAGCATGCCACCTCTTGCCAAGTTTGAGCACTTGCAGCGTCATCGCGAGATTGTGAAATTTTTACGTGATAAAAATGCCTTGCATGTCACTTTTGAAAAAATTCTGTCGGGTAATGGTTTAAGCAGATTGCATACTTTCTTTTACCCTGACGCGGGGCAGCTTACACCTGAGCAAGTGGGTAACGCGCTTGCTTCGGGCAAAATTCCAGAGTTGGCTGATACCTTTGCGTGGTACGCAGGGTTGTTTACTGGTACCGTGCAATTAAGCTTTATGCCAGAGGGAGGAATTTATATTACCGGCGGGGTAGCTTTAACACACTCTGCTATTTTTGATCTACCTGCCTTTGCGGAAGGCATCGATGCCTCCCCTGCTTATTTGCCACAGCGACAGCATTTTCCTATTACCTTGCTAAAACGCGGCGATACACCGTTGTATGGCTGCGGGTATTATGCGATGAAGCGGTTGGTGAAATAATCTGATATAATGTTAGTCTGTTTCAATAAATTAAAGGACTAATTTATGAAGATCATTAAGCTTATCCCTGCCGTGGCAACCCTGCTAATCTGCCCCGCTTTATACGCCGCCTCAAGTTCAGACACTTTGCAACAAAACATAGATCAACTACAAAAGAATATCACGCAATTGCAGACTCAAACCATGAATCAGCTCAAAGCTCTGCAAGACCAGATTACCAAGAACGCTGATAGCCAGGCTTCGCAACTTCAGGCTCAAATCAAACAAGTGCAAGATTCAAATACCAGTGACATCGCGAATATGCAGGCGCAGTTAAAAACATTACAACAAAATCTGCAAAGTGAAATTGACAAGTTGCAGGGGGAGATTCAGATGTTGAGTAATAAGGTTCATTAGACTGAACATTTAAAATTGCGGCTGGCGTAGGTTGGGCTGAACGCTTTTGCGAAGCCCAACCTACACCAACCCGCATCCAACTCACACCAAATAACTAAGCATGACTAAAATGCGACAACCTTTCCGTTTCAATTAAAAACTTGTGTGTTGCGCGTCGGTCAACTTTCATTTGACTCTGCTGGCCTTCACCAATCATGTAAGAATAAAGATGCTGATTAGCTTCAATAGCATCTATACCTGCCTTTGTAAGATGATTGAAGGCAATGTATAGCTCTCCCAATGTGGTTGTTTTAGCAAACTCAAACGCTGCCTCATCACCAACGTGATTTTGATTGATATCCAGGGTGTTCAATGTTGTGTTATGCGCAAGCGCCACACCACCTGCAGGGCCGATATTGTTGGCTGCGGCATACAGCTTCTTAAGTTTCATACCAGCCAGTTGAATAGCGTCTGCGTCATCTATGTCATTTCCTGACACACTGAGCATCGTGATGCTGCTATTATTCACGACTGCTGCAAGGGTCTTTTTGCCAAGATGAGTATAAGCCGCTTCAAAGCCGAACAAGCCAAGAATACCTGCCAGTCACGAATCAAACAAATTAGTTAATCTTCACACGGTAAAAAACACCGATGTTGCCGATGGTTTGGATTAACTGTGATTGGGTGGCTTCGGTGATTTCGGCGAGCATGGCGCGGCGAGCGTCGCGGTCGTTGGAGGCGATACGGATTTTAATAAGCTCGTGGTGGTTGAGGGCGCCGTCGATTTCCTTTAATACGGAGGGTGTGAGGCCTTTGCCGCCGATTAAGATGACGGGTTTGAGTTTGTGGGCTTGGGCTTTAAGGGCTTGTTTTTGTTTGGTGTTTAGGGTCATGGTCTGGGCCGCGTATTTGTGTATAAAAGAGCCGGATTATTGCATGTTGGGCTGATTGGGTCAACTGTAGCCCGGATGAATCAGCCATTCTCGGTGAATCAATAAATTCATTAGAAATGAACAGGCTTGTGTAAATTTTAAATGAAATTTACGAATTCCACCCCAAATTTCTTTGATAATTTCCCTTTTTATCAATCAGTTTTAACCAAATTAAGTTTTTTGCTAACCAGTGAACGAGCATGGTCGGCTGCATCATAATGCAGAGAAACATTAAACCATCAAGAACAACATCCACGGAATGATCGGCTATGAAGTAGTGGTTATTTACTCACCGAGAATTGCTGGTACGTTTAAAAGTTACTTTATATTGGTTCATGTTGGCTGTCCTTAAAGTTTTAGAAAAGGTAAATATTATTATGGGATATGATTAGTTGCTTAGTGGATAGAGAGCATCCGCCGCTACCTCTATCACTTCCCAGTTAATACCAGTATTTGCGTCATGCCATTTTTTTAAATGCTCTAGTACCTTACCAGCTTGATGATTAGTCAAGTCCGGTCTAATGTTTTGCACGTCTTCGATGTGCCAGAAAATAGCAATTTGTTCTGTGGTCGAATCATTATTATTAAGAGCTATGCTCGAAAGTTGTATACGGCAATAAATTGACGAATTAATTAGGCGGTGTATCCTCATTAACTGCGAAGTTAATGGCATAGGCCAAAAGAGGAACACCACCATGGGAAAGAAAGATAATGTTTTTGTATTCAAAAAGCCAGAAGAACCAGCAGATTTACTGACTCAAACACTGAGAGCTGGCGCAAGAAAGCTGCTGGCGGTAGCGATTGAAGCGGAAGTTGACGAATTTTTGAGCCAACATAACCCCGAAGGCAGCAAGGCGCGGTTTGTTCGAAATGGTTATTTGCCAGAACGTGCGATTCAATCAGGGATTGGTGAAATTCCAGTTGAAATCCCAAGAGTTCGAGATCGACAGCCAACAGATGACGGCTTGAAGTTGTTTCTGCGCTTGTGCCAAAGTATTTGCGCCGCACCAAGAGCATGAATGATTTTCTGCCCCTGCTATACTTAAAAGGTATATCAACCAATGATTTTACTGAGACTCTGGCGCCAATTTTTGGCAATGACGCGAAGAACTTATCGCCAGGGGTGATTAGCCGGCTCAAGACGAAATGGGAAGGCGAATATGAGAGTTGGCGCAAACGGTCACTTAAAGGAAAGCGTTATGTTTATTTCTGGGCTGACGGCATTCATTTGCAGGCAAGGATGGAAGATTCAGCGGAGTGCGTGCTGGTGATTATTGGCGTAAACGAATTTGGCAATAAGGAATTATTAGCTATTGAGGCTGGTCATCGGGAAAGCAAAGCATCGTGGCTCTGCTTACTGCAAGACATCAAGCAAAGAGGATTGAAACAAGCGCCGGAGCTTGCTGTTGGTGATGGTGCGCTTGGATTCTGGGGCGCATTGACTGAAGTTTACGGTGATACGAAACACCAGCGCTGCTGGTTTCACAAAATGGGAAACGTGCTTGATAAGCTGCCGAAATCTGTTAATTCAGCGGCAAAAAATCAATTACAGGATATCTGGATGGCACCGACTCGTGATGAAGCATATCGAGCGTTTGATCACTTTATTAAGCTGTATGAAGCTAAATACCCTAAAGCGACTGACTGTCTCTTGAAAGACAAAGAAGAACTGCTGGCGTTTTATGATTTTCCTGCGGAACATTGGGTACATATACGTACGACAAATCCGATTGAATCGACATTTGCCAGCGTGAGACACCGAACTTACAAATCAAAAGGAGCGTTTTCAAGGACAACGATTTTAACGATGGTATTCAAATTATGTGACAATGCTGAGAAGCATTGGCGTCGATTGCGCGGTTTCAATTACTTGGCTGATGTTATTCGCGGTGTGAAATTTGTGAATGGCGTTCGTCAGGAAGTGAAAAATGGGTCAGGAAATGCAGGAGTAGCCGCCTAGTGAATTACATCGCGTACACAACATTTGACTGTAGCTCTATTGATTAAGAATAATCGCTGTTATTAATGCTATCGCAGCTAATGAATCCGCACCCAGATCACCTTTAAAGAGTTTAAGTAGAATTTGCAAAACTGACGGAATTCCACCTATGACGATTGCGATCAATAAAGGTAAGGTCGGAGATAATATTGGCATTATTCGAAAAATGAGTGACAAGCAGATTGCTAATAATGAAATGCCAGCAACAATTAATTGCCAGCGAAATTTAACTGATAAACCAGCCGATGTTTTTAACATTCTAATATCCTATAAGCCGGAATGGGAGTGTCAGCAGAAGTGTGTAAATAGCCATGAATCCGGTATCATTATTGGGATTGTAAGAACCAATGAAGGTACTAACCAACAAGGATCAAATTTATGGCTATTACAAACGATATATTAGACGAATTAATAGGAAATGCAAAATCTCAGGATGATTTATTTGGCAAGGATGGTGTAATAAAAGGACTGTCCAAGCGATTAATGGAAAGAATGCTACAAGGTGAGCTAACACATCACTTGGGCTACGAGAAAAATGCTACTGAGGGTCACCATACTGGTAACTCACGGAATGGCACCGGTAAAAAAACAGTAAAGACCGGCAACGGCGAAATTGAGATTAACGTTCCTCGCGACCGCAAAGGCGAATTTCAGCCTATTTTAATCGAAAAAAGACAAAGCCGCTTAAGGGAGCTGGATGACCAGGTTCTGTCGCTCTATTCACGCGGCATGACCGTTCGAGATATACAAGAACACGTCTCAGAGCTTTATGGTACTGACATATCACCCGACCTGATATCCACAATCACTGACGCTGTCATGGGTGAGGTGACAGAGTGGCGCA
>DAIDIB010000033.1 GCA_027459575.1 Gammaproteobacteria bacterium
CTCCCGGGTGCAAAAAGCGCACCCGGGCTACAGAGCCGCGAGCGTAAGCAAGCGGTACAGAAACAAACATCTCTCTAATGTGTAGTTAAACCTATGAAATATCAAGCACCAGCAAAATTAATCCTCTCCGGCGAGCACGCCGTCGTGCACGGTGCCCCCGCACTTGCCATGGCCGTAAATTATTTCGCCACCACCGAAGTATTGCAACAAACGCCCGCGTTAATCTCTCTTACATTGCCGGATCTACATTACCAAGAATCCCTCGATGCACGCGCATTAGAAGAAATCCGCGAGCAAATCGAACAACGCTACAAATTCTTCCAGCAAGGCAACTGCACCATCGACAAAGTATTATCACAGCCCGCGGAATTACTTGTCTACGCCTTAAGCCTCATCGTACCCACTTACCAAATCGAACAAGGCCTGCGTTTAAAGTTGACGTCAAATATACCAATGGGCTGTGGCATGGGTTCCTCCGCCGCCAGTATTGTCTGTCTAATGTATGCAGCAACCAGCGGCGTCGGATTTAATCTATCGCCAGTAGAACTATACCCATTCGCCCTAACAGCAGAAAACATGCAGCATGGCAATTCCAGCGGACTAGACGTGCTACTCGCGCTGCGCGGCGGCTGTGTTTACAGACAAGGCGAGCTACTTGCACCTCGTAAAATCTCTTCAATGCCGCTTTATCTAGTCAATACCGGCGCGCCAGAAGTCACCACCGGGCAATGTGTGGCCGCCGTGCAAGAATATTTTAACGGCGAAACAGATAATCTTCTCGCTGATTTCACCGCCGTGACTAATGCAATGGACCATGCCTGGATTACGGGCTCTATACCACAAATGGCGGATGCGATACGCGCCAACCATCGCCTGCTGGTCCGTATAGGCGTAGTGCCGGCGAAAGTAGAGCGATTTATAGCCGATCTGGAATTGCAAGAGCTAGCGGCAAAAGTGTGCGGCGCAGGCGCGATCAGTGGCGATACTGCTGGAGTAGTGTTAGTGCTAGCGGCAAATGTCGACTCACTGGCAACTATCTGCGATGAATATGGCTACTCCTACACGCCAGTAGTAGGCGAAGCAAGAGGTGTGCATGAGTTATAAAGCATCAGCGCCAGGATCACTAATGTTACTTGGTGAATATGCCGTGTTGTACGGCAAGCCAGCAGTGGTTTGCGCGGTCGATAAGCGCATTATTGTCACTTTAACGCCACGCGCTGATCAGCGCGTCATGATTGAATCTGCTTTAGGTAGTTACGAAACGGACTTGCTAACACTCAAAATAGAAAAACCCTTCCATTTTGTGCTGGCTGTTCTCAAACATTTTCAAACCAAGTGCAGGCGCGGTTGTAATATCACCATTACCGCGGAATTTTCCGATAAAATCGGCTTTGGTTCGTCCGCCGCGGTCACCGTCGCCACCCTGGCGGCATTGACGAGTTGGTTAGAAATGCGTGTCACACCCATTGATGTACTCCGTCACGCACGTAATATCATCCGCTCAGTACAAGGCGTTGGTTCTGGCGCGGATGCGGCTGCTTCTATTTACGGTGGCATCGTCGCCTATCAGCAACAACCCCTAACAGCAGAAAAATTCTCGCTTACCCATCCTTTAACTGTATTGTACTCGGGCTTTAAGACACCAACAGTCGAAGCCATACAACGCGTACAAGATCGTTTTGCCACACAAAAAACATTATTCCGTCATTTGATGAGTAGCATTGGCCAATGCGCTGCGGAAGGCGCGGCGCAGTTACGCAAGGAAAACTGGCAAGCGTTTGGTGATATAATGAAAGTTCAGCAAGGTTTGATGGAAGCGCTAGGCGTGAATGTGCCTGAATTACAAGCCTGCGTCAGCGAATTGCAGGCCAATCCTGGCATTATAGGCGCTAAAATTTCCGGCTCGGGATTTGGTGACTGCGCGGTAGGATTAGGTCATTTCGAGGCGCGTCAAGGCATAGAAGTTGCCATGACAACACAGGGAGTGCAATGTGAAAAAGTCTGACATCGTCAATTTGTTGTTACAGGAAAAAGAATCCAGTCTGCCATCGCGGGAAAAAAGCATGGCATTCGCTCCTTCCAATATTGCGTTGTGTAAATACTGGGGCAAGCGCGACAGCGAACTTAACTTGCCGATGACATCTTCTCTTTCTGTCGCGTTGCCTGATAAAGGCGCGATGACGACACTCATTGTGCAGGATGCGTCTTCGGATACCATCACCGTTAATAATCAGCAAATCTCTGAAGATAGCAAATTTGCAAAACGCACCATAGAATACCTTGATTTGTTCAGACCGCAAAAAAATTGGCACCTTAATATCGAAATTAAATCTGATGTGCCCATCGCCGCGGGGTTAGCTTCATCAGCCTGTGGTTTTGCCTCACTGGTTTCGGCGCTGAATGAATTGTTTGACTGGAAATTGACTCATCGACAATTATCCATTCTTGCGCGCCTTGGCAGTGGCAGTGCCGCGCGTTCGCTGTGGAATGGTTTTGTCGAATGGCATGCGGGTATGCAGCCGGACGGGATGGATTCTTTCGCAGAGCCGCTGGATGTTGAATGGCAAAGTCTGTGCATGGGATTGTTGCTTGTTAGTGAGGCAGAAAAGCCCGTATCTTCGCGTGAAGCCATGCAGTGCACGGTAGATAGCAGTATTTTTTATAGTTTATGGCCTAAAAAAGTTAATCAGGATTTGGCGTTGATCAAGCAGGCTTTAAAAACACACAATTTTTCTTTGCTCGGTGGTGCGGCAGAATCAAATGCTTTAGCGATGCACGCCACTATGATGAGCGCGTGGCCACCGATTTGTTATTATCTTCCTGAAACTATCGCGGCTATGCAAAAAGTGTGGCAGATGCGTAAAAATGGCGTTGAAGTGTATTTTACGCAGGATGCGGGACCGAATTTAAAGCTGATTTTTCTTTCTGATCACAAAGCAATAGTGAAAGAACAGTTTCCAGAGATGGAGACGGTGAGGTTGTTTGATTGAGGGGAATGCGTTTTTGCTGCGAAACTTGCTTTGCTTGCCCCTATAGATATTCATGGTCCAGCTTGAATCAACTTCATCGGTGATACGGTAACCATGACCCGGTAGGCGTCGTCCCGGCGAAAGCCGGGATCCAGTGATATTTAACCTGGATCCCGCGGTCTTCGCCGCGGGACGACCTCCCGGTCCGCCGTTCAATACCTGCGCTACAGTTTCAGCGCTTCTCTATCCAGCTCCGCTCTTTTCGCCTTGATAGCATCTATCGTCATGCTCGCTTTCGGATTCTCAGGATTCTTGCATGCGAATAATCCCGCGTAAGCAGTGCTTGTTGGATGTTTTCGCATTTTTTTATCTATCTTGTCATTGAACGCATCTATATTGGTGCAGATGTCACGCATGGCGCGTGACAGTGAACTTTTGATAAATGATTTATATTCAGTTGACTGAACAAGTGTGTCTCTGCATTGCTTTATACGCTCATCCAAATGCTTAGCGACATCTTCGATATGTGTCAATTTAACCGGTTTGTCTTTTGGCCCTTCCGTCGTGCGCAAATATAAGCGCCCGATTTCTTGTATAACGTCAGGAGATAAAAAGGTAAATAAAGTGGCGAGTTTAAATTTAATATAATTAAAATCACTATTCTTCTGCAGGTTTTTAGGGTTTCGATAAACCTCAAGCTCTTGCGGGGTGAAAGCATTTTTAGAAAACCATGTCATATAACTGGAACCGTCGCTAAAAATACTTTTTTTGCCAGAGCCACCCGGGCAGTAGCGTGGTGAGGCGCATTTAAAATTCGGAGAACTTTCAAATTCTTCCACGGTGAGGGGGAAAATGTCTTCCGGTGTTCCCCATAAATATCTTTTGACAAAGCTTCTTAATTCGTATTCGGTTTTTGGGTTGTGCAGCAAGTAGTTCCATAATGATTGTCCCACGTCTACACGCTTCAGCCGCAAACTGTCTGCCCAAACAAAATTATTACCGTGTAAATCACACTCTTCAAGCAACTGAGCAAGCGCGATAATGGTTGCCAGGCATTTAACAACCTCAGGATCTTTTAAATCAGCTTCCGTGATTGCTTTTTTCTTGACGGGAATAAATGATTTATCAAAAACCGTGCATACAGCGATAGGTGGATAATCTGCGGTATGATCGTTAAAAATAACGTGAGCGCTTTGAATAATGCCGGGTTCCATGAAGTTATATAGCGCGGCAAAAAAAGCTTCGAATTCTGACAGGTAAGAACCTGGGGCGTTAAATTTTATAAAATAGATGGTGGGATTTTCTTTATCGCGATCCGCTTTTTTAATATATAAGTCGAAGGAATTATTAGTTGCGTCTGGTTTTACGATGCCAAGTTTGACGAGAGTTTCCTTGCTACATAGTTCGTAATCACTCATGGGTCGCCACTTGTGTGGCAGTCCAATTCGTGTACCGCTGTTGCTTCTTTTTTCTGGCTTTGGCGGAGGTAGATAATCTTCGCGTACATGAGAAGAGGGTGATCGGCTGAGGGGTGGCTTTGTAAAAAAACTTACCGACACTGATCGTTCTAGCTTAGGTGAAGCAGGAGCCTTATCTTCTGATATCTCAGGCTGTCTTGATTCTGCCATGCGTGATGCTCCCAAAAATTGAGCAATTTAGTTCACCTTAGCAGAGAAGTCTCACATTAGCATTAGGTGATTTTACCTACTGCGATTGTGAGATTTCCCTGTACGTACTTTTTCAGTCTTGCAGGTATCGTTGATGAAATCAACAAAAAAGATAGATTGCAATTAGCGCGAAAATAATGCCTAGTCCCTGTTTGAGGTTGATGGCCTCTTGTAAAAAAACAAAGGATAACAATAAGGTAATGAGCGGATAGAGAGCGGTCAGCGTGACAACAGTAGAGATTTTTCCTTTGTCCGCGGCGATTAAATATAAGTAACAGCCGAGACTGTAGGCGATGCCGGTTAGCAATGCGAAGAGTAATCCTTTGCCGTGCATGGCAACCTTGAAATTGCTGGCGCCGAAGACGAGTAAGCCAATAAGAAGTACACCCGCGGTCTGGAAAATTAAAGCGCTGCGAGAATCAATATAGTTTAACGATAATTTGCTGAACAAACCCCACAGGCCAAAACTGAGAAGTGAGAGTATCGCTGCGGGTAACCAGTGAGTCATGGGATAATTGCCAGTATTTGTATGATCGCGCAACTCAGCAAGCCCGCTAGCACGTCATCCAGTACCATGCCAAAACCGCCATGAATATTTTTATCTACATAACTGATTGGCCAGGGTTTTAAAATGTCGAAGATACGAAACAGCACAAAACCAGTCGCTATCCAAGTCCAGCCAGTTGGTGCGTACAGCATGGTGACAAAAAAACCAGCGAACTCATCAATGCACATGCCGGGATGATCATGGGTGTGAGTTTGTTTGCTGATGTAATCGCATAACCAGGAACTAAAAATAATGAAACCGATAGTGAAAATTAAGTAAGCGGTGGGTGGTAGTTGTCGCAACAACAGATAGCAGGGGATGGCGACCAAGGTGCCAAAGGTGCCGGGCGCGACTGGCATGGCGCCGCTACCTAAACCGAAAGCGATAAAATAAAGAGGATTGTGCCACACTTCGCGCGGCACTGGCGGAATGGTTTTTTTGCGCGACATAAACAGATTGCGCAGCATGCTGCTTCCTTATCGCATGTTAATTTCAGTGACGCGAAGTTGTTTGGCGATTTTATCAATCACGCCATTTACAAATTTGTAGCCTTCCACTGAGCCGAATTTTTTTGTCAGCTCTAACGCTTCGTTAATAATAACACGATAGGGTATATCTGGCCGTTTCTTCAACTCATATGTTGCGAGGCGTAGCACGGCGAGTTCGACAGGATCGAGATCGCGCATGCTGCGTGAGAGAAATGGCTTGATGGTGTTGTCGATGTCTTCCTGATTTTCCGGAATGCCGTGAATCAATTCTTTGAAATATTCCAGGTCGATTTTTTTTTCGACATGAAGTTGTAGAAATTCATTTTCGATGTCAGAAATGGACGCATCGGTCATTTGCCATTGATACATGGCTTGCAGGGCGTAATGGCGCGCATTGTGGCGCGCGGCGTTGCTAGAATCATTTTTGTTTGGCATGGCGCATTATCTTGCTTATTTCTTTGCGAAATTCGTCGATGTCCTGAAAGCATCGATACACTGATGCGAAGCGGACGTAAGCGACTTGATCGAGTTGATATAATTCATCCATGACCCAGGCGCCGAGTTGCGAGGATTGAATTTCGCGGTTGCCGCTGGTCATCGTTTTGCGTTTGATGCGGGCAATGGCGGTTTCAATTTCTTCTACGCTGACGGGGCGTTTTTGTAGTGCTTTTGACAAGCCGTCGCGGAGTTTTTCTTCGCTGAATGGCACACGTCGTCCATCGCGTTTGATAACGCGGGGAAGTGATAATTCTGCTGCTTCGTAGGTGGTGAAGCGTTCTTCGCAATCGGGACACTCGCGACGTCGACGCGTTTGATTGCCTTCACGGATGAGGCGTGAGTCGATGACTTTGGTGTCTGATGAGTTGCAAAATGGGCAGTACATAGTGGATAGAGTTTATCTTATCTAGCCTCAACTGTCATCCCCGCGAAGGCGGGGACCCATGCTCGAATCAACTCCATCGGAGATACGGTAACCACGGTCCGGTAGATCTGTTTTTTTTTCTCGCTTTCGCTGCGAAAAATAAACAGAGTCTCCCGGTCCGCCGTTCAATACCTGCCGCTTCGCGCGCGACGTCAGGCATGAAATTATCATCGCCGGGGAGTCATCGTCATCCCTAGGGTCATCGTCGTCCCGGCGAAAGCCGGGATTCAAGGCTCTATTAACTCTCCCTCACCAACATCACCTCTGCCAATTCGCGCAATAATTGCGCTCTATTGCCGAGATAATTGATGCTTTCGAGTGCTTTCAGGTATAAATCACTCACCCGTTCTTTTGCCTTAGCCATCCCATGCAATCTCGGATAAGTCATCTTATTATTAATTAAATCAATACCTTGCTGCTTGCCTAATTGCTCTGAAGTCGCTTCTTGGTCAAGTACGTCATCTTGTATCTGGAACGCTAGGCCAATTAAATCGCCAAACTCCTTCATAGCCCGTTGATCAATTTCATCATCATTATTCGCCGCCAGACGGCCGAGTTGTAGGCAGGCGGTGAATAGCGCACCCGTCTTCAGGCGGTAAATTTCTTCTAACAGCTCGGATGAAATATTGGGATCTTGCAGCACAGTTATATCGAGCGCTTGTCCTGCCGCCATACCGTAGGGGCCGCAGGCTGTACTGAGTACTTGCAGCATAGCCAGTCGCTGTGCTGGTTTGAGTGTGGCTGGGTGGTCGGCTAAAATTTGTATAGCTAGTGTATGCAGGGCATCGCCTGCCAGTACGGCAACGGCGTCACCGTATACTTTATGACAGGTAGGTTTGCCGCGTCTCAAGGGGGCATCATCCATGCAGGGTAAATCGTCATGGATAAGTGAATAAGTATGTACCATCTCAACTGAGCAGGCGGGAATGTCCAGGTTTTCCCAAGTGGCGCTGAATGCGCGACCAGCGGCATAAATCAGCAAGGGTCGTAGGCGCTTGCCGCCGTTTGCCATAGAGTAACTCATGGAGGCTTTTAATTCTGGGGCTGGGATGTCTTTCAGATAAAAATTCATCATCGTATTAAGCCGGTCACGGCAAATCGTGATGAGTTCGTTGAGTGAAATGTCAGGCTTCATCCTTTCATTCTTCATTTTCTTCGCCGTAGTTGGTCAAGGTTGCCTGACCGTTTTGCTGGGTTAAGACTTGTACTTTTTGTTCAGCATCGGTCAGTAATTTTTGACAGTGTTTAACAAGTGTCACGCCGCGTTCAAAATCAGTGAGCGATTGTTCCAGAGTTAATTCGCCTCGCTCCATTTTTTCGATTAATTGCGTAATCTCATTCATCGATTCTTCAAGCGTTGGCAGCTTATCGATTTTTTTACTCATAATCATTGTCCTTGTGCTAAGGTAAACCCAAGCTCGCCATCGAAGGTGTAAAGATTTTCGGTCTTGATGATGTCTAGCCCCAATGCGTTGATGGCGGATTGTAATTGAATAATGTCATTTTGGCTAACAGCTTTTAGTGCTTTGGTATCTTTTGCTGATTGGAAGCGGCAGCAGCAATGGCGCAAGTAAGGCGCGTCGATGGTGCTGTTTGGCCAGATTTTTAAACCACGACTGGTAATGACGATTAGTTGTAGCGTGTTGCTGACTTTTGCTATTTTCGCTGCTATTTCTTCCGCGGGCACATCTTTGGGGTTGTCGATGATGATATCCACGCCGACCAATACTTTTTTACTGACAACAGCGGGTCGGACACCGTAACACTGGATGTTGGTTTCCACGTCGGCCTGATAATTTGCAGGCTTGAAATGCGTTGGTTTCTTGCCGAGGCGTTTTATGACTGCATCAGCAAAACCTTTAGTGCCAACTTTTTCTTTGCTATATTCTTTGGAGTAAATATCCGCGGTGTGAATACCATCTTCAAGCGTAGTGAGCCACGCATTTTCAATCAGTGTCGCAACATTAGGTTGATTGATGTGTACCAGCATTTGTACCGCAGCGTTTAACAAGCCAGATGGGTTGGCAATGTCTTTGCCGGCGATATCGGGCGCGGAACCATGAATAGCTTCAAACATCGCCATCTGGTTGCCAATGTTGGCGGAACCCGCGAGTCCGACTGAGCCAGCCACTTGTGCTGCCACATCTGAAATAATGTCGCCGTATAAATTAAGCGTGACGATGACATCAAATTTTTCAGGGCAACTGGCGATTAGCGCGGTGCCAATATCAACGATCAAGTGATCGTGTTGAATGTCCGGATATTCCGCGGCTATTTCATTAAATACGCGATGAAACAAACCATCGGTCATTTTCATGATATTGTCTTTGCTAAGACAAGTGACTTTCTTGCGATTAAATTTGCGCGCGTATTCGAAAGCGTAATGAATGATTTGTTCGCAGCCTGGGCGCGTGATTAACTTGATGCATTGATACACTTCGTCTGACTGACGATGCTCGATGCCCGCATATAAATCTTCTTCATTTTCACGCACGATGACCAAGTCTATTTTGGGAAATTTGGTTGGCACATAAGGATAATAGGAAACGCATGGGCGCACGTTGGCAAACAAGCCTAGTGTTTTGCGCATGGTGACGTTCAAGCTTTTGTAGCCACCACCTTGCGGCGTTGTAATCGGACTTTTTAATAATACTTTGGTGCGTTTTAAAGTGTTCCATGCTTCATCAGGGATGCCTGAGGAATTGCCTTGCAAATAAACTTTTTCACCTACTTCAATTACTTCAGGCTCAATCGGAGCGTTTGCGGCTTCGAGTATGCGCATGGTGGCTTGCATGATTTCGGGGCCAATGCCGTCGCCGTATGCAACACTGATAGGTGTTTTGATTGCCATGCTTGCGCACTCCTCGCCTAATTAATTATTATAGCTACTTTATTGCACCAGTCCCGCCACGACATTTTCCATGCGCATCGAGCGCGAGCCTTTGACTAGAATAGTGGTGGTGTTGTGTAAAAATGGTTTTAGAGCATTTACTAACTTTTCCTGTTCATTAAAGTGATAAGCGCCTTCGCCGAATGCTTGTGAAGCGCATGAACTAAGATCACCGTATGTGAACAGATAATCGATGCCGGATTGTTTAATGCTTTGTCCTGCGTTTTGATGTAATGATTTTGCATCCTCGCCAAGTTCACGCATATCGCCCAGCACTAAAATTTTCTTGCCTTCGAATGCTCTTAAAGTTTCGATGGCTGCTTGCAGAGAAAAAGGATTGGCATTGTAGGTGTCATCAATAATTTTCACACCGTTGGCTAATTGATGTATCTGCAAGCGGCCTTTTGCGGGTTCAATATTTTCCAGTCCGGATTTGATTGCTTTCAAATCCACTCCAACTGCAAGTGCCGCTGCTGTTGCCGCGAGAGCGTTAGACACATTGTGTTTGCCCAGTAGTGGCAAGTGAACATCAATCTCGCCTTTGGGCGTTTTTAGCGTCATGTGTTGTTTCTGTTTGGCTTCATGCAGCGTGGCGCACACATCGGCATCGTCATTGAAACCAAAGCTGATTTGCGGATGATCTTTAGCGAGCCCTTGCCAGAAATTATAAAAATGATCATCGCGATTTAATATGGCCGCGCCATTCGCTTGCAAGCCATGAAAGATTTCAGCTTTAGCTTTGGCAACACCTTCAATGCTTCCCACGCCTTCCAAATGCGCCGCCGCGGCGTTGTTAATGACCGCAACAGTCGGACGTGTCAGTTTGGTGAGATAATCAATTTCACCAAAATGGTTCATGCCCATTTCGATGACCGCGTATTTGTGATGTCGGCCTAATTGCGAAAGGGTAATCGGCAAGCCCCAGTGATTGTTCAGCGTGCCTTGAGTAGCGAGGACATCGGTATTATTGCCGTGACAAGCAGCGGTAAAAATAGTGGCGATCATATTTTTTAAGGTGGTTTTACCATTACTGCCGGTGACAGCCACGATGGGTAATTTGAATTGATCGCGCCAGTGCGCGGCTAATTTGCCTAATGCCGCGGTCGTATCTTTTACTTCGATTTGTACAATGGGCAAATCAACTTTGTGGCTAACGATCGCAGCCACCGCGCCTTTCTTGCGTGCCTCTTCGACATAATCATGCCCATCCAGTTTTTCGCCTTTAATAGCGAAAAACAGGTTGCCAGGATGCAGTGTCCGAGTATCAATACTTATTCCCTTAAATTCAATGCCAGCAGGCGCCTCGTGAAGGTCGAAAATACCTGCTAATTGGGCAATCGTCATTTCTATCATTGGGTGAGAATCCATATCAAAAATTGTCTGCTTAATATACTATTATTGCTATGCCTATTGCCATTATTTCTCATCCAGTTTGCGCGTTGCACGAAACGGGCCCGGGGCATCCGGAACGGCCTGATCGTGTGAAAACTGTACAGGCCGCGCTTCGTCATTTCTATGAAGCTCGTCGTCCCGACGAAAGTCGGGATCCAGTCCAATTCCTCGAAGCGCCTCAAGCCACCCTCGACCAACTCGCCCTCGCCCACGACAAAGATTACATCGAATGGGTTGTTTCAGTCGCACCTAAAGATCAATTAATTGGGCTGGATGCCGACACCGTCATGGGTCCACATTCGCTGGAAGCTGCTTTACGCGCGGCAGGGGCAGTCGTGTATGCGGTGGATTTGGTGATGGAAGACAAAGCCCAAGCGATTTTTTGCAACGTTCGTCCGCCCGGTCATCATGCCGAGCATGATAAAGCGATGGGGTTTTGTTTCTTTAATAATGTCGCAGTCGGCGCGCTATATGCCATCGAGAAATATGGCATCAAACGTGTCGCGATCATTGATTTTGATTTACACCACGGCAATGGTACCCAAGATATTTTCCAAAACGACCCGCGAGTCATGTATTGCTCGAGCTTTGAACATCCATTTTATCCTGGTTATGACCCCCGAAATGATAACGAGCATATTTTAGGCGTACCTTTGCCAGCCGGAGCAGCTGGGGAAGAGTTCCGTAAACGGGCCCAAGCCGCATGGTTCGACAAGATCGTCGCCTTCAAACCCGAGTTACTATTTTTCTCCGCTGGTTTTGATGCCCACGCCAATGATCAATTAGGTGATTTGCGATTTGGCAAAGATGATTACGTCTGGATTGCTGAACAAGTCGTTAAATTAGCTGCACCTACCACCGGCGGCCGTGTTATTTCTGTACTCGAAGGTGGCTACGACCTCGCCGCCCTCGCCGAATGCGTCCCTGCGCATGTGGATTCACTGTGTGTCTAAAGCAGGCTCGATATGGCCCGGCTGAAAATGCTTTTATTTTCAGCCGGTGAAGATGTGTTTACCGATAGTTAAATTAAACGGTGGGGGTAGGTAGTTTAATAATGGCTTCAGTAACTTCTTCCGCATTATGAGCAAATTCCAGCGACGTCTTTCTAGCGCTTTCATTAAGGACTTTCACATTATGAACTAATCTTGCAACGCCAAGTGTGCCTGCAAAAAAGCCTGCAGCAATTAAACCAATTCCGATCCCAATAGGCGCAAAAGGTACAAGGCAGAGTGCAATGACGGCAGCAAGAATAATTAATGAATTATAAAATGCGCTTATACTGTGGCCGCAGCAATCTAGTGTTTCATTTTTAGGAAGAAAAGCATTGATATTGTTCGTCAATGTGTTTTTTGCTTCAGTAATAGCAGTGTTATCTAATTTATTAGCCAGTAGAAGATTAATAAGGTTATTGGCGCTTTGATAAATAGTAATGACATAACGATAGTTATCGTTTTCTTCTGAATCGGTAAGAGAGCTCCCAATAATACGCCACGGGAAACAAACGAAATCAATGTCACTTATCATGTCGTGACCAGTTTTTCTTACATTAACTAATGCATCGCCGTTTTTATCAGAAAGCTTGCTTCTGTACTTTAGGAAGAGATTTTTGATATTGCATTCAAGCAGTTGTTTCTCAGTTTCGTAAGCTTTTTTAAGATATTCTTTTTCGTTGGCAATTAGCGCTTGTGATTGCATTGTCTTGGCACCTGTCGTGAAATTATATTGAGCTTAAGATTAAAGAATGTTTAATATTTTGTCAAGCCTTGGCGACTAGATTGGCTCTTCCCCGGGGAAACGCGCTGGCTACATATTCCTGGGCGGTAGTGGTATCGAACCACCGACCCCTACCGTGTGAAGGTAATGCTCTACCACTGAGCTAACCGCCCTATAGGAAGCCGGAATTCTAGAATTGTTTACCTGAAAGGTCAATTGATGTATTTTTAAGGGAAATAATAGGGGGTGCATATGCAAAACGAAGCGATAATCGAAGTAAACGAAGAGTTGCTGCCGGCCGATGTTTATAACAATTGTTGTCATTTCCTGATTGGTAAGGAAGATGCTGAAAGTCGGGATTAATTGGCTTTCGCCTTACACACTGCCTACTGTTCGTCGCCTGCTCGATGAGGGTGTGGCGGATTTCTGTGAAATCATGGTGGATAATGCAGTGCATTTGCCCGCTGCGAAAATTCGCGCGGCGTTGGGTGATGCGCCGGTTGCGCTGCATATTGTGACTTCGAATTTTCTCACTAAATCTTCTGCTGAGTTACAAGACATGGCGCGACATTTGCGACCGTGGATGTCTGAATTGCAGCCTTTGTATGTTTCTGATCATTTGTCGCAGTTGGATTATCAAGCTGATTTTGAAACAACATGTGAGCGTGTGAGTGAGTGGCAAGAATTACTTGGTACAAAATTACTACTGGAAAATTTGCCGTCGATGAGTGCGGCAGGTGCAGGACAAGCGGAATTTTACGCGCGTTTAATGCAAGAAACTGGCTGCGATTTGTTATTTGATTTTTCTAATGCGTATATCGCGGAATATAATTTATCGTTACTGTCGTCCCGGCGAAAGCCGGGATCCAGTAATAAATCAGCTTTTTCTGAATGGTATCCATTGATTGAAAAAGCCAAGCATTTTCATGTTGCTGGTTATCGCATCGATCCTGCGACACAATTAGCAACGGACACGCACGACACGCCAATTTCCGAAGAAGTATTTGCCATGATGCGCGCGCATTTTTCTTATTTGCCTGGTGTTCGCGAGCGTACAATTGTTTTTGAATTAGATACAAATCTTGATTACGAATTAGCGAAACAGCAGATTTTACGACTCAAGGGTGGCCCCGTCGTCCCGGCGAAAGCCGGGACCCAGGAGGCTGCAACAACTGGATCCCGACTTTCGTCGGGACGACAGCGTCATCCGGGCTACGACTTCGTCACCGAATGGTCACTCCGAGGTCTTGATCATATCGCCGCAAAAGGTATCATCATGCGTATCAAAACCCACCCTGATTTAGCAATTGGCCTCTGGAAAAGCACCGAACCCGACCAGCCCCATAAAATCGCCAGCCTCGATATTTCAGCAGCAAAGCTCTCACCTGCTGATGCCTACGCTATTTCTTATAAAACAGGCAGTTGGGAGGGGGTGGAGTGGACAAAAGTTACTGATTATTAATAACATTTGAATATTGTAGCAATATTTGCTACACTTGTAGCAAATATTGCTACAGGTTGGATATGGCTACGTCACTATCATTTTTATTGCCGGTTTACAGACAGCGAGTGCTTAGTTTATTGCTTCTGCATCCACAAGCTCGCTATCATGTGCGTGAGATTGCACGTTTAACTCACACACCGGCAGGCAGTTTACACCGTGAATTGGCAAATTTAGCGAAATCTCAAGTATTGTTGCGTGAAATGAGTGGAAACCAGCTTTATTATCAGGCCAATATTGCTTTCCCGATTTATGAAGAGCTTGCCAGTATATTACGTAAAACATCAGGTTTGGTGGATGTGTTGGCCAACGCGTTAGCGCCGTTAGCAAAAAAAATCGAAGTCGCTTTCGTTTTTGGTTCAGCTGCTCAAGGAAAAGAAACCATAGACAGTGATGTAGATGTATTAATTATTGGTGATTTGGGTTTTGTGGAAGTCGTAACAGCTCTTTATGATGCTCAAGGTGTGATTGGGCGGGAAATTAATCCAAAAATATATAAGAGAAGCGAATGGAACGAAATAAAGAAAACTAAATCCGGTTTCGTTGACGAGATAATGAATAAACAAAAATTATTTATAATTGGAAAAGAGAATGACCTTAAGTAATTTGGTTGGAATTAGCCTCGAGTTAATAACAATAGACCTAAACGCAATAAAGAGACTAGCGGAAGCAGCAGAACGTAATATCGCTGATGCTAAAATTGACGCGATGAGCACAGAAAATCGCTTCGATGCCGCATATAAAGCAATTATGCAAATTGCTAACGCCGCATTGCTAACAAGTGGTTTTAGAACGTTAACTAGCAAGCCTGGGCACCATCAAACAATGATTCAATCATTGGGTAAAACGTTGAAGGTTGATCAGAATACAATTATTGTACTAGACGCAATGCGCAAGCAATGTAATGTCGCAGATTATTCAGGGGATTTAATACCTGAAAGCACAATGAAAGAATGTATTGTTCAAGCAGAAAAATTACTAAAGAAATTTAAAGAGGAGTGTAAAATCTAATGACTCAAATCCGTACACGATTCGCCCCCAGCCCAACGGGATTTTTACATATTGGTGGCGCGCGCACCGCGCTTTATTGCTGGCTTTACGCGCATAAGACAAAGGGTAAATTTATTTTGCGCATTGAAGATACGGATCTTGAGCGTTCAACGTCGGAATCCGTACAAGCTATTTTAGATGGTATGAAATGGCTGAATTTGAATTGGGATGAAGGTCCGTATTATCAAACACAACATTTTGATCGCTACAAACAAGTGATCGCGCAGATGTTGGAAAGTGGTACGGCATACAAATGCTATTGTTCCAAAGAACGTCTGGAAAAATTACGCGCGGAGCAGATGGAGAAAAAACAAAAGCCACGTTACGATGGTTTGTGTAGGCATAATCCGCCAAATACTACTGGCCCATTTGTAGTGCGTTTTAAAAATCCCGAAGACGGCGTTGTAGAATTTGATGATTTAATCCGCGGTAAAGTAACGTTTGCTAATACTGAGCTGGATGATTTAATTATCGCGCGTACTGATGGTTCACCGACTTATAATTTCACTGTAGTGGTCGATGACTGGGACATGAAAATCACGCACGTTATTCGCGGTGACGATCATATCAACAACACACCGCGACAAATCAATATTTTCCGCGCGCTGGGCGCAACGCCACCGCTCTATGCGCACGTGCCGATGATTCTGGGTCCCGATGGCAAGCGTTTGTCTAAACGGCATGGCGCGGAAGGCGTGATGCAGTATCGCGACGAAGGTTTTTTGCCTGAAGCATTATTAAATTATCTCGCGCGTCTTGGCTGGTCGCACGGCGATCAAGAAATTTTTTCTATCAAAGAATTGATTGAACTGTTCGACATTAAAGATATTAACCGCGCGCCTGCCGCATTTAACATGGATAAATTATTGTGGCTCAATCAACACTACATGAAAAACTCAGATCCCGCGCATGTGGCGTTAGAGCTCGCGTGGCATATGCAACAACAAGGCATCGATTATCACCGCGGTCCGTCACTGATTGATATTATCAAAGTGCAATGTGAACGTACCAAAACCTTAAAAGAAATGGCAGAGCGTAGTCGTTATTTTTACGAAGAGGTGAAGTTGAGCGATGAGATGAAGGCACATTTCACGCCGGAAATTTTGCCTGTGCTAAAATCAGTGCATGATGCGTTGACAAAATTGCCTGAATGGAATAAAGAAGCCATTCATCAGGTGTTGAATTCAACAGCTGAATTGGCAGGTATCAAGCTTGGCAAGCTCGCACAGCCTATTCGTATTGCGCTCACCGGCGGCACTGTGTCACCGCCTATTGATATTACGATGCAGTTACTGGGACATCAGATTGTCTTGCAAAGGCTGCAACAAGTTATATTCTGACGTAACTCGTGCGCGAGTCAACATTAGCTAAAGATGCTGGCTCGCAAGCCTTTCGAATTTTACTTAAATAATCCTGACGCTGTTTTTCCTTTGGCTTAGAGAAAATACCAAAAGTCGTTGTAGGCTTTTTCATTAGCATTAAGCCCAAAGCGTTCCGGTGATGCTTGACGTCAGAGCGAAAGCGTTTCTTATCATCATTATCAAATGCTTCAAGTCGTTCAGTCACGCTTCGAATAATATCGCGTAAATAACTCACGGTGAATTGATAGCTAAATGGATTAAATGATTCGAGTGTTTTTAAATTCAATAATATCATGGCGGCCATATTCCAGCTTTGCTTTAAAACAGCAATAAATATTGGTGTACGACCAAAACCGTCAGCAAGATGTAGATTTGCACCATGTTTGATTAATGCTGCTAGACAATCAGCATGGCCAAGTGTGCAAGATATTAACGCCGCTGTTTCACCTGTGGAATTTACTAGATCAGGATTCGCTTTATGTCTTAGTAAAGCTTCGCACGCCGCGCTGCTATTTTGTCTAACAGCGGCGATTAGAGGCGTGTTGCCGTTTTTGTTAGGCTTCTCAAGGCTGGTTTTTTTCAATCCTGCCAGATAATTAATGATAGCGATTCGATGCAATCTGATTGCGTAAAACAACGGTGTCTCATCACCATTTGTTAGCGAAGGGTCTGCGCCAAGTGCAATTAATTCTTTCACCGCGTCAAGGTTGTCAGCTTTAACTGCGATATGTAAAGGCCGCTGATTATCAAGTGGTTCGTCTACTTCAGCGCCCATTCGCACCATTGCCTGAATTAAATCATTTTGTCGATTATTAATCACCATAGCTAAATATTCTTGCGTTTCCTCCGCGCGCATCAGACAGTCAGGATATTGACTGATGATGATGTTTGCGATGCCGGTTTGTCCATGAAAAACCGCAGTTTTAGCGGCTGGCAGCATGTAATCCCACAATTCCAGATTGGGAATTTCCTGTGCGATTTTTAAGAAATTTTCTTCGTCACCACGCATGGCGGTTAGTGCGAGTAAATGCGTGTTCTTATGTGTCTTGGTGGCAGCGGATAGTTTATTGATAGGCTTTTGTCTTTTTAATTTTGTCAATGTGGTTCTCATAATATCTTTGAGCACATTATCCGCTGTTGTAAATATGCTGACATTGACGGGTGACACATAGCCTTCTGTAAGCGACTCCAGTATAAAGGGCGCTGAAATGAACTGCGGCAAGTCGAATGGAATGTATTTATTCGCATCTGCTAGCTCCCAGCAAGCAACCCGATTGTTGTAACGCAAAACAACTTTGTGAGTACAAGAATGAAGGGCGATAACCAGATCAGGCAATGGTTGCTTGAAAAGGGTCATCATCGCCTTATTTTTATAATAAAGCGCGAATTCTCCGGCAAGCTCGTTCAGGAACCGTTGCAGGCTAAAGCTGTTGAAAAGCCTGTTTTCAGAATAAATTTCCATAATAGGACGTTTTTCCAGTTTGATTGGCAGGGTAATCTCGGAAATAGCAGCGGCGTCCAGATGATGTGGTTTTTTATTGAACAAATGGGTGTAGAGGCGAAAATTCTGATAGAGCTGCACACCATCAAAAAATGCCAGCATCTCGATGCAGGCGCGGTCTTCCTCACTCAAATTGATCCCTTTTTTACCATTTGCGGTTTCTATCCTTTTTAACAAGTCCGGGGTTCCACAAATAAAATACAGCCTGGCGATGAATTTCTCAATTTCCTCGCAAAAAACCGCCTGGATCCACATTTGCGCCAGACCGTTACAGATCCCCTTTTCAACGCCCTCATAGCCAAGTTCAGCCATGACCTTGATGATTTTGTCGTGTGTAATGATGGTTCTGTGTGCAGAAAGCATATGCCAGCTCCATGGCAAATTATATATATTGACAAAGCCTTGCGTGCTTCATAGAATCGCGTCTCTCTCAGAAGTTAAAGGGGCTATAGCTCAGCTGGGAGAGCGCTTGCATGGCATGCAAGAGGTCAGCGGTTCGATCCCGCTTACCTCCACCAATCAAGCAGGAAGAGAAGCAAGAAGGCAGTCAGCAGTACGTCCTGTCCCCTTCGTCTAGAGGCCTAGGACACCGCCCTTTCACGGCGATAACAGGGGTTCGAATCCCCTAGGGGACGCCAAGTTGAATCCTGTCAAGGGTTCGACTTGATAGCAGATCCGGAGAGTCTCAGCTCCCGGTTCCAGCTCGATTCGATGAACAAGGCCGCCCAGTGCGGCCTTTGTTTTTTCCAGGTCGTCGGCGTCGAGCCCGCCCTTGATCCGGGCGAACACATCGTCCAGCAACGCGACCACGTCGCGACGCTCCAGCCCCTGCACGTCGCGCTCCACCTGGCGGCGGCACTGCAGTTCCTCCAGCTCACGCGCCACCAGAGCCCGCTCGGCCTCCGCCTGCTCGACGCTGCGCGCATAGGCCTGGCGTGTTTCAGTCGTCGGCGCATCCAGCTGCAGGTCGATCAGCTGCGAGATCTTGCGCGTCAGCGCGTCCAGGAGTTGGAGTTGGACTTGACCCGCTTACGTGGACAGAGTCGCGCTGGATCCTTGAGGTGGCCTCGTAGACCTGGGCGCAGGGTTATCCACCGGCGGCGTGGCGCAGCCAACGCCGGA
>DAIDIB010000034.1 GCA_027459575.1 Gammaproteobacteria bacterium
GTTACCGTGGGTTTCATCTTGTGAGTTAAAGTGGTGACGCTTGATAACACCTGCAAAACCTTTACCTTTTGAGACACCGGTTACGTCAACAAACTGACCTTCGGCGAAACAGTCAACTTTAAGTTCTGCTCCTAATTCGATGCCTTCAAGCTGCTTTGCATCTGCTACACGAAATTCAGCGAGCATATAGCCAGGCTCTACGTTTGCTTTGGCAAAGTGGCCAGCTTCAGCCTTTGATACACGCTTACGGTTTGCTTTACCTGTTGTAACCTGCACAGCCATGTATCCATCGTTTTCGACGGTTTTGAGCTGAGTTACACGGTTTGGCTGAACTTCAATAACCGTTACAGGAATGCCAACGCCATCTTCGGTGAAGATTCGCGTCATTCCGCATTTTTTTCCAATTCTTTCTTGTAGTGCTGTCATTTTCTTAGTCTCATTTGCTGCGCTTACTTACCGTTAACCCCGGATGAGAAAAGCACTCATGCGGGCTACATATCTACGTTTAGCTCTCTGCCTCTACACTGATTTGCACATCAACACCAGCAGCGAGATCCAATTTCATTAGAGCGTCAATGGTCTTGTCTGTCGGTCTGTTAATATCAACCATGCGCTTATGCGTTCTCAGTTCATACTGATCGCGCGCATCTTTATCTGCGTTTGGCGAAATACAGATGGTGTAACGTTCCATTCGCGTTGGCAGTGGAATAGGTCCACAAACCTGCGCGCCGGTACGTTTTGCCGTCTCTACGATTTCCTTGGTTGACTTGTCAATCAATCGGTGATCAAACGACTTCAACCGAATCCTTATTTTCTGACTTTTAGTTGCGATTGCCATATTGATACCTATTCAATTACTTTAGCGACGACACCAGCACCGACCGTACGGCCACCTTCACGAATCGCGAAACGAATTCCGTCTTCCATTGCGACTGGCACAATTAAGGTCACTACCATCTTGATATTATCGCCTGGCATCACCATCTCTACGCCTTCTGGTAACTGACATTCGCCTGTTACGTCGGTCGTTCTGAAATAAAACTGCGGGCGGTAACCTTTGAAGAATGGCGTATGTCTTCCGCCTTCTTCTTTCGACAATACATAAACTTCCGCTTCAAACTTCGTGTGGGGCGTAATACTACCCGGCTTAGCCAGTACTTGTCCACGTTCAACTTCTTCTCGCTTCGTACCACGCAGCAACACACCTACGTTGTCGCCTGCTCGGCCTTCATCCAACAACTTACGGAACATTTCAACACCCGTACAGGTCGTTTTCAGGGTCGGTTTCAAACCTACGATTTCGAGTTCTTCACCTACCTTCACGATTCCGCGTTCCACACGGCCGGTAACAACGGTACCACGGCCTGAAATCGAGAACACGTCTTCAATTGGCAAAAGGAATGGCTTGTCAATTGGGCGCTCTGGGATAGGGATATATTCGTCCAGCACCTGTGCCAGCTTGATAATGGATGGTTCGCCAATTTCGCTTTGGTCGCCTTCAATCGCTTTCAGCGCGCTGCCCACTACGATCGGGGTCTTGTCGCCTGGGAAGCCGTACTGGGTCAGAAGGTCTCTTACTTCCATTTCAACCAGGTCTAATAATTCTTTATCATCAACCATGTCCGCTTTGTTCAGGTAGACAACGATATAAGGTACACCCACCTGACGGGCTAACAGGATGTGTTCGCGGGTTTGTGGCATAGGGCCATCCGCTGCGGACACCACCAGAATTGCGCCGTCCATCTGCGCCGCACCCGTGATCATGTTCTTCACATAATCCGCGTGACCTGGGCAGTCTACGTGCGCGTAGTGTCTCTTCTCTGACTGATATTCAAGGTGCGAGGTCGCAATCGTAATACCGCGCGCTTTCTCTTCTGGCGCGTTATCAATCTGGTCATAGGCTCTTGCTTCGCCGCCATATTTCTTGGCCAGCACCATCGTCAGCGCCGCTGACAAGGTCGTTTTGCCGTGGTCTACGTGACCAATCGTGCCTACGTTTACGTGCGGTTTCGTTCGCTCAAATACTTGCTTACTCATTAGCGCTTCCTCACTGTTGTTAAACTTTCAACATTCGCTCCCCGGGTGCAAAAAACGCACCCGGACTACAATACCGAAATATCTTATACACAAAAATAGCGCAATCTGCCATTACTTCTTATTATTATATAAGCCCACAATCAGAATCGAACTGACGACCTCTTCCTTACCAAGGAAGTGCTCTACCGACTGAGCTATGTGGGCAAAACCTCGCCTAGCTGCGCTTTGACCAGCGGGAGATGGGAATCGAACCCACGCTATCAGCTTGGAAGGCTGAAGTTCTACCATTGAACTACTCCCGCGTTCAATTAAACTCGTTTGGAGGGGGAAGGATTCGAACCTTCGAAGGCGTAAGCCGTCAGATTTACAGTCTGATCCCTTTGACCGCTCGGGAACCCCTCCATAAAATCAGGCGTGAATTGTGCTTGATGGCAATACCGATGTCAATGGAAGTAATGTATTTATATTGAATTTTGAGACTCTCTCATCTAGCATAATCGGAATGAAGGAGTTTTATGACAAACAAAGCAGGGCTGCTGTTTCTAATAGCGTCATCAACGCTCCTGGGCAGTTGTATGCTTGGCCCTAACTTTCACACGCCAAATGCGCCAAACACCGATCGGTACACTCGCGATCCTTTACCCGAAAAAACCGTCAGCGAAAGCGCGGATGATAGTAATGCAGGTAAATCGCAAGTGTTTGTTTACAAAAGAGATATACCAGATGAATGGTGGCAGCTCTATCACTCAAAACCTCTGAATGAATTAATAAATAAAGGCATTGCCAATAGTCCAGACCTAACAAGCGCAGTGGCCACGCTCAAACAAGCCAGAGAAACACTCAATGCACAAATCGGAAATTTGCTCGTTCCTGCATTTGATACAACCCTTAACGCTAATCGACAAAGATTATCTGGACTAAGCTTTGACAGCCCCTTCCCAAGCAGCGTTTTCAACATATATAACGCTAGCGTAGGGGTAACTTATTCACTGGATATATTCGGCAAGAATAGACGACAAGTGGAAGCCTCACTTGCACAAATGAATTTTGCCAATTACCAACTCGATGCCGCTTATCTGACGTTAACATCCAATATCGTCACTACCTCTGTTACGGTTGCCTCGCTCCAGGCTCAGATTAGCGCCACCGAAGCGCTCATTGACGAAGGGGTTAAGACACTCAAGATTGTGAAACAACAATATCGTTTAGGCGGCGCATCGCTACAAAACATCATGTCGCAAGAAACACAGCTCGAACAAACGCGCGCACTTCTGCCGCCGTTGCAAAAAGACCTGACTTCCTCACAACATGCTCTTGCGGTATTAATCGGCGAATTACCCAGTGAAAGCAAGTTGCCTTTTATTCCGCTTGGATCTCTGACCTTACCCAAAGAACTTCCTGTGAGCGTGCCATCCGAGTTAGTCAAACGTCGCCCAGACATATTAGCGGCTGAAGCGCTACTGCATGCGGCAACCGCTCAAGTTGGGGTAGCAACGGCAAATCTTTTTCCCTCTATCACGCTTACTGGCAATTATGGCTGGCTATCTAACACACCCGCAAGCCTGTTTAATTCGAACACTGAAGTATGGGCCATGGCGGCACAACTGGCTCAACCCATTTTTCACGGTGGCGCATTACTTGCAACACGTCGCGCTGCCATTGCAGCATATGAACAAACCGAAGCGCAATACCATCAAACCGTGTTAAAAGCTTTTCAAAATGTGGCGGATGCTTTACGCGCCGTGGAAATAGACGCGCGCGAGTACAAGGCGCAACGTCGCGCGGAATTAGCGGCGCACGCGACGTTTTTAATGACTCAAAAGCAATTTCGCCTGGGTGGCGCGAGTTATTTGCAGTTACTGAGCGCAGAACAGCAATATCAAACAACCAAAGTGGCGCGCATTAAAGCGCAAGCCGCCAGATACACGGACACTGCCGCGTTATTCGCCGCGTTAGGTGGAGGCTGGTGGCATGTCGACGTGGAATGTCTGGCAACACAAAAAGCGAGAGCGCGCGCATGAACGACTTCACGAATAAAAACAAAGAATACTTCTCCAAGCTGAATAAAAAAATGAGTCGCGAAATGAAATACATGCTACTCATTGTCGGCGTTTTATTTAGTCTCATTTTCGCCTATAAGGCATTTCAAAATTATATGTTAAATAAAATACTGTCTTCGCAAACACCCAACATCGTCATTTCCGCCACGCGTGTAAAAAAGACGATGTGGACACCAGAATATAAAGTGACTGGCAGCATACGCACGGTAAAAGGCGTCAACGTGACAACCGAGCTTCCTGGTATGATTCGTGAAATCGTATTTGTTCCTGGATCGTTTGTGAAAAAAGGCGATTTGCTGGTGCAACTGGATATTGACGCGGATATCGCGACACTTAAATCACTCGAAGCAAAAGCAAAATACGCCAAGATCACCTGGGTGCGCGATAGCGCGCAATACAAAATCGGCGCGGTAAGCAAAGAACAACTTGATTCGGATGCCGCTAATTACAAGAGCACCGCGGAAGATGTAAAAGCGCAAATTGCCAACATCGCCAAAAAAACCATACGCGCGCCTTTTGATGGCAAGCTGGGCATTTCAGCGGTAAACCCCGGTCAATATTTAAATGCGGGTGACAAAGTTGTCAATTTACAAACGCTAGAACCCATTTATGCAGATTTTAATGTGCCACAAGACGAGTTAGCTCAATTTGCAGTTGGGCAATCAGTGAATATTACCGTCGACACTTATCCCGGCACTGTTTTCTCAGGCAAAGTCACGACAGTTGATCCGGAAGTCGATCAAAATACGCGTAACATCGCTATCGAAGCCACACTTCCAAACACTGATCACAAATTATTGCCCGGCATGTTTGCCAATGTGGTGGCAACGACTGGCGAAGCCAAACCGCTTCTCACCTTGCCGCAAACAGCGATTAGTTTTAACCCATACGGCGACATTGTTTTTGTCTTAACCGAAGCCGGCAAAGACGCCAAAGGCAACACGCGATGGAAAGCGCGCCAGCGTTTTGTCACCACTGGCGAACGTCGTGGCGATCAAATTGCTGTACTTAAAGGAATTGATGAAGGCGAGATGGTGGTAACCGCGGGCCAGCTTAAAGTTAAAAATGACAGTATTGTTTCTATCAACAATGCCATTCAGCCGTCGGAAAATCCAAATCCGCAGCCTGCCGAGAAACAATAGGAGCAGAACATGGTTTTCACGGATATTTTCATCGAGCGTCCTGTTCTCGCCATTGTCGTTAGCCTGATGGTGTTAGTGCTTGGCGCCCGCTCAGTGATGTCGCTCTCTATACAACAATATCCGACAACCAAAAACTCTGTCATCACCGTCTCAACAGCATACACCGGCGCAGCACCGGCGGAAATTGCAGGCTACATTACCACACCTCTGGAAGCCGCTATCGGACAAGCCAGCGGTATTGACTATATGACATCCAGCAGCACGTCCGGCGTTAGCACCATTCAAGCTAACCTGTTGTTAAACTGGGATGCTGATAAAGCATTAACTGAAATTAACACCCTCATTACATCAGTCGTCAATCAGTTGCCAACAGGCTCGCAGTTACCTGTTGTGACCATTACCACAGGCCAAACTATCGACTCTATGTACATGGGCTTTTACAGCAAAACCTTACCTAGCAATAAAATTACCGATTATCTGTTACGCATTGTACAGCCTAAATTACAGTCTATTAATGGCGTGAAACAGGCGCAAATTCTGGGAGGCAGACAATTTGCCATGCGCATTTGGCTTGATCCCGTGAAAATGTCTGGATTCAAAGTATCGCCGGGTGAAATTGGGACGATACTCGCCGCCAATAATTTTGTATCTGCTGTCGGTCGTACCGATGGCCAAACCTTTATTGTGTATCTCAGCGCGGACACATCCCTTAAGTCAGTGGATGATTTTCGCAAAATGGTTATCAAGGCAAATAATAACACCATTATCAGATTAGGTGATGTCGCCAATATAACCCTAGGCGCACAAAATTATAACACCACCGTGATGTTTGATGGACAGAGCGCGGTTTATATAGGGATTCAGGTCGCGCCAGATGCGAATTTGCTTTCTGTTATTAGCAATGTCAAAACTGAATTTGACCGAATTCAGGCAGAATTACCGGAAGGACTTGAGGGTCGTATTGTTTATGACGCAACAGAATACGTGACAAGCTCAATTCACGAAGTCAACAAATCGTTAATGGAAGCGTTTATTATTGTGACGGCAGTTGTATTTTTGTTTTTAGGTTCATTTCGTTCACTCTTTATTCCCGTGATAGCCATTCCTCTTTCAATCATCGGCACTTTTTTTTGCATGCTGTTACTCGGCTACTCGATCAATTTGTTGACGCTACTCGCTCTCGTTCTGGCAATTGGCCTAGTCGTGGATGACGCCATTATCGTGGTAGAAAATGTGCATCGTCATCTTGAAGAAGGCAAATCACCTTTCAAGAGCGCGATTTTGAGCGCACAAGAATTAACAAACCCAATTATCGCGATGACCATCGTCTTAATCGCGGTGTATTTGCCTATAGGTTTTATGTCAGGCTTGACCGGCGCACTATTTACTGAATTTGCTTTTACACTCGCTAGCGCTGTCACGGTTTCCGCTCTTATCGCGCTCACATTAACACCTATGTTGTGCTCCAAAATTTTAAAACCAATGCAAAATGGTGGCAAAGAGAAATTTGCCGAATATATTGACAAAAAATTTGAGATGTTTAAGAGTAAATATGAAAATATATTGCATTATGCTTTAAATAATTTACGAGTAATTGTGGTATTCGCCATCATTATTTTAGCAAGCAATTATTTTTTATTCGTCTCTTCGAGCACTGAGCTCGCACCACAGGAAGATCAGGCAATCGTACTCGCCCAAATGACCACGCAAGCCAACTCATCGCTAGAGCTAACTGGTCGTTACTCTGAGGCAGCATTTCAAATTTTCAAATCTTTTCCTGCTTATGATCATTCATTTCAAATTCTCGGTTCCGGCGGTGGCGCAAATGCTACCGCACTTAACAGTAGTATCAATGGCATCATTCTGAAACCATGGGATCAACGCAAAGAAGGTGCTAATGAGATTCAAAATCAACTTCAGAATAAACTTGGTCAAATTGCCGGCGCAAAATCCGCCGCATTCCAATTACCTTCCTTGCCAGGCGGTGGCGCGGGATTGCCTATACAATTTGTCATACAAAGCACCAAGACCTTCGATGAAATGAACCCACTGGTACAGGAGTTTATAAAACAATGCTATCAGAGCGGTATCTTTATGTATCTGGATGCTGATTTAAAAATTGACCAGCAGATGACATCACTGGTATTAAACAAGGATAAAATTTCTGAGCTTGGACTTACCATGCGCGACATCAGTAACAGCCTGGCTTCCGCGCTAAGCGAAGGTTACATTAATTATTTTGATTACATGGGAAGATCCTATCAGGTCATTCCACAGATGCTACGAGTTGATCGCCTGAATGATAGCGACTTATTAAATTATTACATTGTTAGCGTGACGGGTACGCCCGTTTCACTCGCGACTATCGCCACCTTAAAACGTACAGTTATTCCCGAAACGCTTAATCACTTTCAACAGTTAAACTCTTCCACTGTCTCAGCCATTGCCTTTCCAGGCATTAGCATGGGAGATGCGTTGGCAAAAATGCAAGCTATTGCCGCCAATTTGTTACCAGAAGGTTATACAATTGATTACGCCGCGCAATCACGTCAATTCATCCAGGAAGGCGCGGCTCTTCTTGTCACTTTCTTTTTCGCGCTGATCATTATTTTTCTCTCGCTTTCCGCGCAGTTCAACAGCTTCCGTGATCCGCTTATTATTTTAATCAGTGTACCAATGTCTATTTGCGGCGCGATGGTTTTTATTTGCCTGGGCGTGGGTGGCGCCACATTGAACATTTACACTGAGGTTGGGCTAGTTACGCTGATAGGCTTGATCAGCAAGCACGGTATTTTGATCGTGCAATTTGCCAATGACTTACAACGCGAGGGTAAAGAAAAACACGAGGCGATTGAGGCTGCAGCGGGTATTCGTTTACGTCCCATTTTGATGACTACTGCCGCAATGGTGCTTGGCGTTATTCCACTGATTTTAGCCACCGGCGCAGGCGCGGTGAGTCGTTATAATATTGGTTTAGTGATCGCGACTGGGATTTCTATTGGTACGATGTTTACGCTGTTTGTGGTGCCAGCGATGTATATGTTGTTGGCCAATGATTTGCGGCAAACAGCGGCTGAAGGCGAACCTGAAACAGTGTAGCCCGGATGAGTGCTTTTCTCATCCGGGGAGCAGTGTTTACCGGAGCATCTCATCCCGGATGAGAAAAACACTCATCCGGGCTACACATATAATTTAAAATCATATACATACATAATACTACGGCAGATAAGCTATAATAGCTAATATAACCATAAAATTATAACAACGAGGGCTGGGTTATGCCGTCTAAAGAAAGCGATTACGACTTTCTATGCAACAATGACACCAGACAAATCAAACTCGCGATTCAGGGGGATGCGTTTTTTGCGGCGGCGATTCAGTCTGAAACCGCTAAAAAAATTGATCTATCAGGTGGCACTAAACATGTGGAAGGCATTACGTTTGCGCATTGTCTTAAGCTGACTCGCATCATTTGGCCTGAAAATACGGGCGCGATAAAACGATTAGCGATTCATTCAGCGGATTCCCTGGCTACACTCGATCTGTCATCACTCACCAATCTTGAAGAACTGTCTGTTTTTAACTGCGCGGAACTTGAGAGCGTGACGGGTCTTGGCAAAACTATAAAGGTAGTTAATTTGCACGGTGTCAATTTAAAATCGCTTGATGTGTCACAAGCTAAAGGACTGGAAAAGTTAAATATACAAACCATCAGCCCCGTTTTTACTATGACTGCAAAACATTGCGATGATCTGCAACTATTATTACTGCAAGGCGAGCAATTAAAATTAAGCTTGCAACAGTGCCCTTCTCTTGTGAGCTTATTAATTAGTAATTCACCACCTTTAGAGCTAAATATAACTGCATGTCCTAATATAACCGATGTTTCAATCGCCGCTAATGAATCGTCTGTTATAACTGGTCTGGAGGAATGTAAGAAAGCGCAACTTCACGAACTAACCTCATCTAAAACTGCCGAATTGAAAAAACTTGCGACGGATTTTATTGCGCCTATTCTGCAGCACAAAGCGGGGCCTGAAGACATGGAAACGGTCATTCAAAAATATGGTACCATTCGTGAACGTAATCATACCTGCATTATTATGATCAGCTTATTAAGCTCCATGGATAAAACGCTTACGCTGGAATTGGAAAAACTCGATATTCAGAAGCAAGTTACTACGCAGAAACCGCATACTCTTGAAGATTTACCTGAACTCATGGTCTTTCTACCCGAAACTAATATTAAAATTACCGAAAGAAACCTTCAACTCGAAAAGCGCTTCCCGAACAAACAGGCGGAAATTATTAATTGGCTTACAAATGCCAACAAGCAGCAAGAGAATTTACTGCTATTAAATAAAAGAGACATTAAAAATCTGGAAATTTTCAACCTGCTTAAACAGATTGAACATAAGCGTCAATTGCTTTTGTTTATGGGCAAGCAATACCCCATGCAATATAGGCTGCCGCTGATGAATAGAATCATTGCTGACTTTCCAAGACGGTTGCTAACACGCACCGCGCCACACTTATTTGACACGGCACAAGGAACATCTGCTTTACCACCGATTGCTGCTGCGCCACCAGTTATCGATGCTCCAACAATCACCCCGACCACCCGAGCAGACACTGATAAACGATTATCTGACAGCGCGCTGCAACGCATGATGTCTGAAACGCTGAGAATGCTCGATTTACGTAACCCTATAAAAAAAGAGATGCTGCGCAGGCACAGCAACGCATTGAGACGATTAATCGCCGCTCGCAATCACAACGAGAGAATTAATGCTTTGCTCAGACAAACGCAACAAGCGCGTGTGACTGCTGCGGCTAAAACAATCGAAACAAAAAAACAGTTGCAACCAGGCACACCTATTGATGCCCCTCCACAGTTAGTAGATGCAGCAAATATTACTTTAAACCCCATAGATGTAAGAGCTAACCCAGAAAATCTCACACAAGACTTGCACATTCAGCGCAAAGGAAAACCGATTGAGGCACCACCGGAATTATTCATGGATCCCGAAAGTCCTGCCGCCCTTAAAGACATAAGAGAGGATATTAATATTGAAGAATACGATCTGTCATATAATCGCAAATATGGTGTAGAAGGCGCACCGATAGGTCAGGAGCCGGTTCTTATAGGAATACCGCCAGAAGAAACACCTACATTACTCAACCTGGAACAAGCGAATAAAATTAAACTCGAACTCGGTATTGCCCCAGCACCCGCGGCCAAACAAAAAGCCGAAGGATCAACTATTTCAGCTCCGCCAAGCCTGATTGATGAAGCGGAAAGGATATCAGCGCTTGAAAATTTACAGCTTGGTACAGAATATTTTGCCGATACATTAACTGCCATGACTCAAGAAGCAAAGGTTCGCGCGAAACCAGAAGATACTGTCATGCAACCAGCCGTATTAATCATAGAAAAATCCATCGCGACTTCATTAACCAATTTATCTTATGCGAAAAAGATATCAGACATGACGGTCAAATCTGAGAAATTGCTAGATACGGCACAAGAACTAACTCTCGCGCTTAAAAAATTAAATGAAGCCTGCGAGAGCGCATTTAAGGCACCAAAGCCACAGCCAACCGGCCAATCCGAACGCGATCAATTAATCGATCTATTAGATACAATTTCTGAGCAGTATCTGCAAGCGCACCGTGTCAAAGACCAATCTAGTGGTGTATTCGGCACTGGCTATCATGCTGGTGTGCATGCTGCACGACTCAAAATGCTCAATAGTTGGCTATATGCACTCAGAAACAATCAATCCTTGCCGCTTTCAACTTTTAATAGCACACTCACCGAACTATCTAAAGATAAAATGCTTAATGCTGCCCTCGAACCTGCGGTAGAATTACTAAGAAAGTATGTGACTAGCGCTCCCAAACCAACGAAGAGAAAATCATAGCATGCAACATTCTTTTAAAAGAATACTAGAAGGCTATCTAGCCTTCCGAGATAAATATGCCACTGGCGATAATTCCGTTATGCAACATCTGGCATATCACGGTCAACAGCCTGAAATTATGATCGTCGCCTGTTGTGATTCGCGCGTTGATCCCGCATTAATATTACAATGCGAGCCGGGCGATTTATTTATAGTACGCAATGTCGCCAACATCGTGCCGCCATACGAAGCAGATGAAAATCATCACGGCACCAGCGCAGCGTTAGAATTCGGCGTTTGTTATCTGAATGTTAAACATTTAATTATTTTGGGTCACAGTCAATGTGGTGGTATTAGTGCTTTACTTAATGGTGAAAGCTTAAAACAAAACGATTTTATTTCACGTTGGGTATCGTTGATCGAATCTAACAACACGCATAAAGATGAGGATAGCTGTGCGAGACACGCGCTTACTATTTCTTACGAAAACTGCCTTACCTTCCCGTGGATAAAAGAGCGTGTAGATCAACATAAACTTTTAATCCATCGCTGGTATTTTGATATTAAAGAGGGAGAGATTTATGCGTACTCTCCCCAGGAAAAGAAATATCAACGTCTTACCGCTTAATTTTACCCCCTCTAAAGGGTTATCTTGACATTACCCCTTAAAGCGGGTAGTATTTCATTTAACCCCTGTAAAGGGTAAATCTCATAGAGGAGCAATGAACCATGTTTATTCGCTCACCAAAGGAATTGGCCATGCTTGTCGCAAGCCAACGCAAAAAGCTTAAACTAAGCCAGGCGGATGTCGGCAAACTAGTAGGACTTAAACAACAAACAGTATCGGATTTTGAAAATAACCCGATGGGTACCAAATTAAGCACGCTATTCCATATCTTGTCTGCAGTTAAGCTAGATATGCGGGTATTAACAAAAAACGATACAAGTAATTCGAAATGGAAAGAAGAGTGGTGAAATGAAATCGCGCAATCGCATACTTAACGTATTAATGAATGGAATATTAATAGGCAAACTGGAAAAAACCGAAAGCGGCGGCTTAAGCTTTTCATATGATCAGCAATGGCGATCTACGCCGGAAGCACGACCCATCTCTTTATCGTTACCACTTGTTGATAAATTATTTGAAGGAGACGTTGTTTATAACTTTTTTGACAATTTGCTCCCAGATAATCCGCAAATTAGATCTCGCATCCAGGCTAAATTTCGCGCCTCAACCAGTCACCCATTCGATTTATTAGCAACTATTGGCAAGGATTGTGTTGGCGCTATACAGCTTATCGAAGGTGAACCATCCCAGTTTAAACATGAAATCAAATCTGAGCCAGTCAGCGACGGTGAGATCGCGTCTATTCTTAAAAATTATCAGGATTATCCGTTGGGAATGAAAGATAACACCGCGGAATTTCGTATTTCGATAGCGGGTGCGCAGGAAAAATCGGCATTTCTATATCACAACAAAAAATGGCATAGACCACTTGGTGAAACACCTACCACTCATATTTTTAAACTGCCTATTGGTTTTATCCAACATCAACAGCTTGATTTAAGCGATAGCTGCGAAAATGAATGGTTATGCTTACAGATTGCTACTGCATTTGATCTACCGACTGCTAAAAGTGAAATATTACATTTTGATAAAGTTAAGGTGCTAGTCGTCGAAAGATTTGATCGCAAATTATCTCATGATAAATCATGGATCATGCGGCTGCCGCAAGAAGACATGTGTCAGGCGTTAAATATCTCACCAGACTTAAAATATCAGGCCGATGGTGGTCCTGGAATTGCTGATATTATGGAATTGTTACTAAACTCTTCATTATCAGAACAAGATAGAGAAAATTTTTATCGTTCCCAAGTATTATTTTGGCTGCTTGCCGCTATAGATGGTCATGCGAAAAACTTCAGCTTATTTATTGAGCCTGATGCACAATATCGATTAACGCCATTGTACGATATTATTTCGGCTTTTCCATTAATTGCTAAAAAATCGCTACAGAAGCAAAAAATCAAAATGGCAATGGCGCTAAGAGGTGAAAATAATCACTATCACTGGTATAGCGCCCATCGCCGTCATTTTATTAGCACAGCAAAAGCCGCGCGATTTTCAACTGAGAAGGCTGAAACGATACTTGATGAAATGCTTGGCAAAGTAGACAGCGTAATAAAATATGTCAGCGACCAATTACCAAGTCATTTTCCCAAACATATTTCTCAGCCTATATTTGATGGCATGCTGGAAATGAAGCGTCGATTAGAAAAATCGAGTTTATAGCTTTACAGCTATATTTCCTAAATATAGCGGTACAGCTATAATGTTGGGCTTCGCAAAATGTGTAGCCCAACCAACTAAAACGCCAAAATCTATCCCTGTAGCTGGAACTCACAATCAGCGCTATTGTTAGACAAGCAACCAACAACGAAAGGAGATCCATCATCTCTCCAGGGGCCCGCTAGTGGAACATACTCGCCTAATTTTTCGTAAAAAATATCATTTTTATAATCACCGTAATAACAGGCCACACGACCATAACCAATTTTCACCAAATAAAATGGTAGTGACTGATAAACGTTGTCACAGATTTCAGCATTTGCAACGACCGTAAATAATGATAATCCAGCCATCGCAATAATTTTTTTAATAAGCTTCATAAAATTTCCTTATCTGTTTAATAAAACCTGTTGATTATATTTATTCAATTGTCATGTTACTATCGGTTGCTAATTATTAATGACATAAGGTGTGTATTCAATGAGCATAGAAAAACATATTAAATATTTTTTAGCCGCAACATGTTTAACGGCAGCTACAGCAGCGTTAGCGGATATCACCGCACCCATGAACTTCACCGCCGCAGAGGGTGTAGGCGCGCCAGCCGGAACGGTAACCATTTCTGAAACCAAATACGGTTTGATGTTCAAACCTAATTTACAGGGTTTGGATAAGAATATGCACGGACGCGGATTTCATATTCACACTAACCCAGACTGCGGCAAGGATGGCATGGCAGCGGGCGGTCATTTTGATCCTAAAAAAACAGACAAGCATTTAGGCCCCTATGATGATAAAGGACACCTCGGTGATTTGCCTTTATTAACCGTTAACGAAGATGGCACTGCAACAACGCCTGTGGTCTCACCTAAATTACATCACATTTCAGAAGTTACTGGTCATGCGTTGATGATACATCATGATGGCGATAATTATTCTGACGAGCCAAAACCACTTGGTGGCGGCGGTGCGAGAATGGTTTGCGGGGTGATTAAGGCATAAGTATCATTCCCGCCCCCGATTAAAACATTCGGGGACAGGCTACAGCGGGAATCTATTTTGAATGGATCCCCGCTTTCGCGCGGATGACAAATTTAATCTTCTTCGCTATATCTTTAAGCAATATTGTCCTCGTAGACGTACTCCGCCAAAACAAAGCGATTTTACGAATTGGTTTGGGTGGAACAAAAGGCACATAGACTACGCGCTTATCTGATAGGCAGGCCAGTTTTGGCATCAAGGTAATACCCACCTCAGCCGCTACCATATATCGCAATGTTTCCAAACTAGTGCCGCGAAAATTCTGCGCTTCATTGGCTTTGACATGATGACAAAAGGATAATGCCTGGTCACGCAAGCAATGGCCTTCCTCCAGCAATAAAATATTTGTCTCAATTAAATCCGTATTTCGGACTTTTTTTAATTTCGCCAACGCATGGTCTTTAGACACAGCAAGCAGAAATTCTTCTTCAAACAATTCCTGACTATTTAAGCTTTTATCATGTACGGGTAACGCCATAATCGCCGCGTGCAGCTTGCCCTGCCTTAATTTTTCAGTTAAGTCAGCCGTCTGCCCCTCAATAAGGTAAAACGCTATTTTAGAATAATCTTTTGTTAATTGCGGCATGATGTGAGGGAGCAAATAAGGCGCAATGGTGGGGATGATTCCCAGTCGCAATTCACCACTGAAAGGATCCTTGGCCGATTTCGCAATTTCCTTTACCTCATCGACCTGACTCAAGATCAACCGTGCACGATCCGCAATAACAGCGCCCTGCTCTGTCAGCATCACGCTTTTATTGTTTCGCTCTAGTAATTTAACGCCCAGTGTTTCTTCCAATTTCTTGATCTGCATACTAAGCGCAGGCTGACTGACGAAACAGGCATTCGCCGCATTGCCGAAGTGGCCATAATCGGCCAGAGCGACCAGATATTTTAAGTCTTTGATGTTCATGGGAGTTTATTGCATAAGTATAATTTATCATTATTATAACAACAATATATTATATTGATCAATATTTTTTGACTATATTGGGTTTTCTGACGATAACCAGGAGAAACTAATCATGTTACAAGTAGGTCAAGCTTTTCCAGTGTTCAATTTAAAAGGCGTTATTTCAACTGATATACAAAATGGATTTGTAGATTTAACCCATGACAGTCATCCCGACAAATGGCGCGTTATTTTTTTCTGGCCGAATGATTTTACCTTCGTCTGTCCGACAGAGATTGCTGAATTTGGTCGTCTTAATCAGGAGTTTAGTGATCGGGACACACAAATTCTAGGTGTCAGCACTGACTCAGAGTATGTGCATCTGGCGTGGAGGCAGCATAACGATCAACTGCGTGACTTACCCTTTCCATTAGTAGCCGATGTTAAGCGCGAGCTGTCTCAAGCGTTGGGTATTTTAGATGAGAAAGAAGGCGTGGCACAGCGGGCGACGTTTATTGTTGATCCTGAGAATGTCATTCGCTTTGTGATGGTGACTGATCTTAATGTTGGACGTAATCCTAATGAGGTATTGCGAGTTTTGGATGCGCTGCAGACGAACGAGCTTTGCCCGTGTAATTGGCAGAAGGGCGAAAAGACGTTGGCCGCTTAATTTAACAATACTCCCCGGATGAAACAAAAAGCGTTTCATCCGGGCTACCGTAGCCCGGATGAGTGCTTTTCTCATCCGGGGAACGAATGGAGAAATAACATGACTATCGATCAACTGAAAAATGCATTACCTGAACACGCAAAAGACATAAAACTAAATCTTGTCAACGTTCTTAGCACCGATGGTGCACCTGACTTAACGCAAAAGCAAATTTATACTGTGGCATTGGCAAGTGCTTATGCAACCAAAAATGCTGCTATCATCGCGGCTATTCATACGCTGGCAAATCCTGGCGTAGATAAAGTTGACTTTGAGCTAAACTGTCTGGCAGTCTCAGCATTGAACGGTTGCGGCATGTGCATGGATGCCCACGCGCGTGAGCTCAACAAAGCGGGCATTAGCAAGCTTGCCGTACAATCTGCGGTAAGAATTGCCGCAGTATTAAACGCTGTGGCGAATGGCTATAACGAAAATATTTAATAAGGCGAAGGATATGTTTCGTAAAGTTGGTGATATAAAAACTCAACTCGACGCTGGTGGCAGTATTTTATATCAAACAGTGGAATATCTATATTTTGCGTCGCACATTTTCTCGCCATATTCTTGCCTCGCAATTACGCGCTATGCTAATGGCAAGATTTCATTAATTTTAGAAGCAAGTTCAGATGAACAATACAACGCCCTGAAACAGGCTTATCGATCAGGTGGCTTTCCCAAGCCAGATTATTTAGATGACCGACTGAAATGCATCACTTTATCAAACGATAATAAGGATATTATTGCCCATTTTTTAAAAGTACTTAATAAACTTGAACCTTCATTCTCATCTGTCGAAAATGAAATTTATGAATTTGTCGGCATTGACCCACTATATGAACACGAGATGCCTGTGTGGATTAAGGATAATTTTAATAAAAACACGGTCATTTATCGATCAGCAGAAAAAACTGAGCTGGATATTTCACAGTTTGAAATTATTGCACATAGACATAATATGGTTTCATTTAGCGTTACTGCCGCCAATCAAGCGTCGTATGAAGATTTGGAGTATTTATTTACTGAATTAGGATTTCCATTCCCTCTTGACTCCGAAAAGAACGCCTTGAAACTATTTTTTAACCTTGATTCAGACACCTATTACCAGATAGATTTATTGCTGAACGCGCTCCGCCCTTTTTGCAGTTATAAATTAATTCTTGAAGACATTCGCCAATGTATTGTGGGTATTTTGTCGCCAATCAACCCCTCTCATCATCATAGATTAAAAGAAATTACACTGACAAGCGAACAGTGCGAATCGGCTTTAAAAAATTTAAGTATATTTCGTTGTCAGGCTGCGTCAACTGAATCAGTTAGTGTGGAGCGGGTGCCGACTAATCTTTCTCTGCAGTAGATGATTGATATAACCGTCCGCGCCACCAATGTCATGTTAAAAAATCCAGTATAACTTTATTTACTTTGCCCGGCAGCTCCAGTGGAACCGAGTGTGCGCCTGGAATAACAACCAACTCCGCGCCAGCAATAACTTTTTTCAAATGCTGGCTTTCTTGTGGCAGCGCAATAATATCTTCCTCGGCGCTCATAATCAATGTCGGTGCCTTTATCTCATGCAACCATTTTTCTGTATCAAATAATTGCAGTGCGTGAAATTGACGTTCCTGATCTTCAACTGTTTGAAAATATGAATTACTCATCAGTATTTTTTTGAATTTGGCAATATTTTCAGGAACCGCTAAATAGCTGCTGGAAAAAAACCATGGCATGCAGGTCTCTATCAACACATCCAGATCGACATTTTGCTTTCGAAGATTGAGCATATCTTCAATCGCTGTCATTGCTCTCACATTAATCTTGGTCGCGGAATTAGCAATAATTAATTTAGCAATGTCGTAAGGGTATTTTTTAGCGAGAGTTTGAGCGATACCCCCACCCATCGAATGCCCCACGATATGAGGGCACTTCATACCCAGCTGCTTGATTAAGCCAATGGTATCATCAGCCATCATTTCCAAAGTAATCTTGCCACCGCCATCTTTAGTCTGGCCAACGGCACGATTATCAAAAATAAGCACCTGAAATTTGGCAGCCAAATCATGTAACATGCCTGTCCAAAATGTATGATCACAAGTGTAGCCAGCAATTAAGACCAGCGGAGCGCCATCTCCATGCACCTCGTAATATAGTTGCGCGTCATTCACCTTCAAAAACGGCATATCACTACTCCTGTATTAATTTTTTTATTGTAACAAATGAGACGTTGACAAATCATATTTATTTGATACGATTGCCGCCTCTTCTTTCCCCCGTTTCTTCTTTTTCTTTTTTCAACTAACCCAACAAATGGAGTCCTTTATGACTAACCAACACATTTCCATTGCTTTTCTATTATCTTTTTTCTTCCTCGCAAATTACTCTCACGCCAATCAAGATCTGATACGCTGCCCGGACCTTGAGACCATGCACCAATCAGCTAATCTCATTAATGAGGCCACGCTTGTCAACGGCAATTACATAGCAAACACAGATCCATTCGCCATACACTACTCAGACATCGGCTGGTTTGCGGTTGTTTATGGCATTCGCGCCAACTCGACTGACGAAGCCATGGATAAAGCCCGACTCGCGATGCAATCTATTAGCACTGTATCAAGCGTTATCGCCGATAATTTAGGCGGCATTTATCGCTGTCGTTACGACAATGACAGGATTCAAACGTTGAGCAATGATGATGATTGGCGACTTTTTAAAGCTAGAATACATGCGCTTTCGACCGAATATGCCTCTGCTCAGACCGAAACCTCTTTGAAGAGGGTGTTATAGCCCAGGTACAGTTGGTTCTTTTCCAGGGTCATAAAAGCGTTGTACATGTCCGGGGCCGCGGCCTTGCCGAAAAGGCGCTGGGAGTAATCCTTGTAAAACTCCTCGGGCGTCAGGTCCGGGTGCCATCCCGCCTCCGCCAAAAAGAGGCTGTTCGTTTCCGTTCCCCGAACCCGGTTGACTTGCCCCGCAAAACCTGAGAGGCCGTACTTGAAGCCTTGGCTAAAG
>DAIDIB010000035.1 GCA_027459575.1 Gammaproteobacteria bacterium
CTCGAAGGACAAGCTATCAGCCTTGATTTGCTGCGTGGCGACTTGTTTCTTAGACTAAGTGCCAATCCATCTGATCTCGAGCATATTATTAATGCGCAACTCGCCCTGCATGATTATAAATATGTTGTCATTGATGAAATTCAAAAACTCCCATTATTACTGGATGAAGTGCATCGCTTAATAGAAACGCGTCAATGGCGCTTTTTATTAACTGGCAGCAGCGCACGAAAATTAAAACACGGACACGCCAACTTGCTGGCTGGGCGAGCATGGATTGCTCATTTATATCCGCTATGCTGGAAAGAAATCCCTGATTTTAATCTTGATCATTATCTTCGGTATGGCGGCTTACCAGCCATCTACAGCAGCGACTACCCTGAAGAAGAATTAAATGCCTATGTTAGCACCTACTTATATGAAGAAATACAAGCCGAAGGCCTTGTCCGCAAATTACCTCAATTTTCCCGGTTTTTAACTTGCGCGGGGATTTCAAACGGACAACTACTCAACTTTGCCCAAATAGCCAGCGATACAGGCGTGCCAGCCTCAACGATTCGCGAATATTACACCGTACTAGAAGATACGCTGCTTGGTTTTCAGTTATCACCCTGGACCAAGTCGCAAAAACGAAAAGCCATTTCTACTGCCAAATTTTACTTATTTGACTTAGGTGTAACACATGCATTAACAGGCACAAAGACACTAGAAAGAAACTCCGATCTGTATGGACGGAGCTTCGAACATTGGATAGGCCTGGAGCTCCGCAGCTACCTGGACTACCATCGTATCAATGAAACCTTATGTTATTGGCAGAGCAAACATCAGCACGAGGTTGATTTTATTATTGGCGATCACACTGCAATCGAAGTTAAAGCCACTCGAAAAATTACTCCTCGCGATTTAAAAAATCTAAAGGCGCTACAGGAAGAAAATATCTGCAAACAATTTATATTGGTTTCACATGACACTATCGAAACAAAACATGAAAACATATGGTGTATTCACTGGTGTACATTTATTATGCAGCTATGGCAAGGAAAAATCATATAGAAAAAAAGAACAAAGACACCCCCCCTGATTAAATGAGAATCATTCTCAATTAAGGGGATTGTGCGCGAAGTCATTTATATGCCTTATTATATAAAATCTAAATTCCATATGTTTCGACATATCTAAACTATATGCTATAATATATAACATATGGCAAAATATATAAAAAAACATATTTCGCGATTGGAAGCGCTCCCAGAATCGGTAAGACAGCTTTTAAAGGCAGCGCGTCTTAAACAGGGCTGGACGCAGGCAGAGTTGGGACGGCGTATCGGATTGCCTCAGATGCACATTTCAGCCATTGAAACAGGAAAAATTGTGCCTCGCTTCGATACCCTACTTGATCTGGCCCGCATACTTGATTACGACATTTTGCTGGTGCCTAAAACACTGGTACCCGTGATGCAGTCCTTGATGCGCAACCAGGATAGCGAAGAACAGCGTCCTCTCTATGCAAGTGATGACGAGATAGAATAACCATGAAATCCACACAACAAAACATCAATGCCTTGGGCGTTTGGCTGCACAATACACGAATTGGCATCATTAATCGACTCGCTGGTGATCGCTACATTTTCTCTTTTGAGCAAAACTATATCGATAATGAGAAGCGTCCAACGCTTTCGCTCTCATTTAAGGATCAATTAGGCGGTCTTATAACTAGTACACGAATGTATAGTGTGCGTTTACCGCCGTTTTTTTCAAACCTGTTACCAGAAGGTCATTTACGAGAATATTTAGCATTAAAAGCAAATGTAAATCCTGAACGTGAATTTTTTTTGCTAGCGGCATTAGGTGCGGATTTGCCTGGAGCCATCACGATTATGCCTTTGGAAGAAGGCTCTGCAGCAGAACCGCCTATCATTCAAGATAATTTGCATCAAGAAACTGTCATGCGTTTTTCATTGGCGGGATTACAATTAAAATTTTCTGCAGTAATGGAATCTTCAGGTGAATTAACTATTCCTGCTAATGGCGTAGGTGGTTCCTGGATAGTAAAATTACCTTCCGCGCGATTTGACGCTGTGCCTGAGAATGAATTTGTTATGCTAGCTCTGGCGCGCGCAATTGGAATTGATTTACCGCAAAATAAATTGATCGATATAGCTGATATTCATGGGCTGCCTGAAGAAGTGGTGAATTTTTCAGGAAAAGCGCTGGCAGTTAAACGGTTCGATCGTCATAAAAATGGCGAGCACATTCATATGGAAGATTTTGCACAAGTATTCGGCCTTTTTCCCGCTGAAAAATATCAGCAACGGAGTTACGCAAATATTGCAGCTGTGCTGAGAGCGGAGACAAGTGCACAAGATACTGATGAATTTATTCGTCGTCTGGTGTTTTCTGTGCTGATTGGCAATGCGGATATGCATCTTAAAAATTGGTCATTGATTTATCCTGATCTGCATAAGCCTGTTTTTGCACCCGCCTATGATCTGGTGTCAACCATACCTTATATTCCCAATGATCAGCTAGCTTTAAGCTTTGGCGGAAGTCGCAGCTTAAGCGAAATTAACTCAGATCAAATACGACGATTTGCCGAAACCGCTCATTTACCTGTAAGACCTGTGACGCAACTTGTTCATGAAACAGTGGATAAGACAGTGGCTGCCTGGCGGTCGCTTGCGGAAAAAGCCTTATTGCCAGATAAGATAAGAAACATCATTGATCTTCAACTGCAAACCGTGGCCAAAAACATCAAGCGACGGATTGTACAATAAATAATCACCGCCATTAGCTATATGATCTCAATTTAAGATTACATTAAAGAATCTGTATTATACTGGTAAGAGTAGACTAAAACGTAATGTATAGATTATCTTTACATAACAATAACTTGGAGAGTGGTTATGGCATTAAGCAGAAAAGGCCTTGAGCAGGCCATAAATCATTTCAACGCAGAATTAGCCAAAATACGAGGCGAAATTGATGATGCTATTGCGCAGATCAACACCTTGAATCCAGCATTAGCCGAAGACACTGCGTTCAAATCTAAATTTCCGCAAGGCCTGCAAGGCTATAGCGATGCATTAGCTGTTCTCAAAAACAATCTTAAGGATTTTACCTCTCCAGTAGATGCTGATTTTACAGACCAAGCCTCCATGAACAAGCTAGACGCGCGGTTAAAGGCGCACGCAGGCACGGTGAACCTAGAGCATGTTAAACCAGAATATCAAGGAATAACACTTGCGATAACAGGTATAGCAAAAAACTATCAAGCTGTTCTTGATGCTGCCAGAATTATTGCAGCCTATGATGTTGCACAAATAGCGGTTAAGACACAATTAGATGCTGCTAAAACTTTAGCGGACAGATTGGCGGGTGATGATAAAAAAGTAGAAGATTATGCAAATGTCGCACAACAGCTTGTAGCATTCAATAGTGCAAAAAATGAGCTTGAAGCACGCAAAGCTGAGTTAGATGGTCTGGCAAAAATTAAAGATCCGGCCGACCCAAGCGATAGAACCAAGTTTAATGATACAGAAACAACTCAAGCAACCACAGCACTAGTAACCACTCTGGTGAAGGCGCAAAATGAACTTGAAGAAGCGATAAAAGCTGCAAAGCAGGCGGAAATCGAAAAGCTGCGAGAACAATGCAAAGCTGCTCTCGAAATTCCTAATACCACTTTTACAGATCGTGCTGATGGAACGCTTCGAGAAGCAGAGCCTGTAAAGCGATTAATAACAGATTTAAAATCACAGCGTAATGATTTTATAACAAGAGCTCAAGAACTTTTAGCAGCGACTTCGCGTCCTCATAAAGATAAAGTCACAGACGATAGCTCGCTTATGAGCATTAAAGCAGTTGAGGCGGAAATAACTAGCTTAACTACCGCACTTCAAACGGCTACGGATGCGGCAGCTAGAGCATACGATGCAGAACTTGCCAAAGCTGTATCGGCAGCAGATGTTGAAAACCAACGAAAAGCCTTCGCTGCTGAAGCACAACCTTCTATTGCTACGGCAGATAAGATTTTAACAGATTTAAAAAACCCGCCTGTTAACACCATTGCTGGCATAAACCCATTAAATGCGGCCCTTCAAACTGCGAGAAATGCGTTAGAAGAAAATTTGAGAACCTTTCCAGCCATTGATGACACCAATAAAGATACATATGTTCGTGATACAGTGAACAGAGAAAAACTACTGACGGATCTTGCGAAGGCTGTTGACAATGTCAATAAAGCCATTCTCAAAAAATGCGAAGACATACGATACGCAGAATTAGTTAAAATGCAACCCGCATTCGATGCGTTCATAAAAAATGGTTATAATTTTAGAAACAGCCATCCTGATGTACAAGGGCAAATCAATCCAGATCACATTGAAGCCGCAGAATTGGCAAATACTGAATTAGCTAGAATTCATGGCATCTTAACCAAGCCTCTCACCCCCCCTTATGATGGCAAGGCACTCACTAACCTTACGGCACAAATAGCAACATTGAATATTGATGTCAAAATTAGTGACCTGACTAATGCGGTAGAAGTTATTGACACAAACCTGGCGGCGTATCAGTTACAAAAAGATATTAAAGACAAAATCAGTGAAATAGAAACCAGGCTCCCTGACTTAGCAATATGGAATAAAGTTCCTGCCGCTGACAGTACTGATATTGACACGATTTACAAAAAACTGGAGGAATATCGCGATCAAATAGAGTTTGACCCCGCGGGAGGCCTGTCTCTTTTATCCCTCGACGAATTAAATGAATTAAGAGAGGAATTCGAAAACACTATTGATGACTTAGCTGACCAATTAGACGCGGCTAAAAAAGCGTATGATGCAGTTCCAAGTGATGTAGACTCTCGTAAAGCGACAACCGCCAGCCTTATTGATAAAATAGATAAAGCAAGAGCTGCTGCGCTTACTAAATTTAATACCGACTATCCTGATGTAGGAAAATATTCACCGACAGACGCATCATTAAAAGCTAATGTGGATGCTTGCAAACATGAAGATGTTGCGCTTATTAATTTTAACGATGAATTGGAGTTTGAGCCAGGCACTAAAAACCCCCGCGTCACTCCACTTACGGCCGTGCAACTAACCGCGCTGGACGCCAAAATTAATGCTGCTATTGCAAAACTAGACACTGCTGTAGCCAACGTGAAACCAAACTATAAACTTGCTGAAGCCAAACAGGCATTGAAAGACAAGGTTGCTGCGGCCATTAATGACCCCGCTATTACAGCAATCGTTGATGATATAAGAAAGAAATATCCTGTGAAAGCGGATAGAGACAAAGCCTTCCCCGACCTTGCCGACAGGATGACTGACTTAACTGATCTTCGTGACACAATTATAGACGCCGCGACTGACCAGAATGAATTAGATGACTGCAGCAAACAGTTTAATGCGGCTCTCAAAGCCCGCGACAAAGCCATCAAAGACGCGCAACTCGACGTACAAAAATACCGCGCCGAAAACGTCAAAGCACAATTCAACCGCTATGTTGAGCGCATCAACTTAATCGAAGGCGTGGTCGAGCTAATCGCCAGGGGTGAAGCACCCTCGCCTGGCAAGCCTGACAAATACAAAGATACACTTGCCGAAATCGAAAGAATGAAAGTCGATATGGAATTATATAAACTCTGGATGGACAAAGAAAAGAAACCCAAAGAAGCGAATGATGCGCAAAAGCACATTGACAGACTGGATGGTATCATCAAAGCACTAAAAGCAACACCAACGGCTGATGCCGGTATCCGTCATTTTAGCAAACACTCTATCAAGGTGGATGATACGGATCCAGCTACAAAATCACGCACCGCAACAGGCGACATGGCTCAATACGAAAAAAACATTAAGCAAGCCAAAAAAGATATTCTGGAAGGTACACCATACGCGCCCTCCAGCGCCCCAGCAGGCGCAGGCTCTTTAACTGGTCTCTCACCCGCTGTCAAAAAAATGCAGGAACGCACGACTGCTGGATTCACCAAACTGGATACGTTTGAAGGACGCGTCAATTTAACTGAAACAGGCTCTAGTAAATCTCTCACCGTTTCTATAGATGTGCAGCGCATCGATAAATCTGGTGCCCGTGTAGAGCAAATTGAATTTCTTAAAAACAAAAAAACCGGCGAGCCATTATATGATAATAGCACACAGCGTTATTCGCACCCTTCTGGCCTGTTGTGGGGTGTTCACAAATTTTCTAGCGATTCCGTCAACGCGCAAGCTATCAGACACGTATTAAAATATATCTTCGCCAATAAATCAGAAGACCTCAGAAACACATTAATAGACACCGCGTTGAAAAACATTATCGCCGGTGTAGATGACCCTGTGTTAAGACAGGCGGCTAAAGACCAGCTAGTGCACATTAACGGACGTCTGCCAGACACTTATGCGCAAGCGGTCAAAGATTTTAGCGATTTTATAGGCGTTGAATGTCATGACACACGCGATGCGAGCCAACCTGATGTACATCTTATCAGAGACAAGGATCAGACCAAGAATCGAGGTGAAACGTATCGTCACTATATCCACGAAAAAGCGGCTGTGCTATTCAAGGATATATTGCCTGTTGTCCAGTCAAAAACGACAGCGGCAGAATTGGCGGAAAAAACAACTCCGAAGCCACGTTAATATTTAAGGCTGTCATCCCCGCCTTCGCGGGGATGACAGACTTCGAGAAAATAATATCAAACTGAAAAATATTTCTGCAATGCGATTCTCCATGGCAACACTAATACATGATCGATTTTTTTCATGTATTCCTCGTTGCAAATACAAATTGCCTCTGAATTTTCCATATCTTTAGTAATAGAGATAAATGATGATATGTTTTCACGATTAATTTTTTCAGCGCTCTTGATTTCTATGCATAATAATTTTTTGCCGGGTCTTTCGACAATCAAATCAATCTCAACCTCATCTTGCGTGCGAAGATATGAAAATTTATATTGCAGCCTGTAATAGCTGTTAAGCCGCACGCATTCCAGGATAATAAAATGCTCAAATGCATTGCCATAGGCACTGGTTTTTTTCACAAGTTTAACATCTGTCAAATAAGCCAACGCTCGCGTTACCCCCGTGTCAAAAAGGTAAAATTTAGGATGATGACTTAAGCGCTTCCGAAATGAATCATGATATGGCTCAAGAAAAAAACCAATTAAAGTATCTTCTAAAATAGCATAATATGACTTGATGGTTTTATCAGACACCCCCACGTCTCTCGCGATATTTGAATAATTGATCACTTTACCATTGCACTGAGCGGCGACCTCAAGGAATCGTCGAAAGGGATCAAGGTCTCTGATGAAATGTTCATTCCAGATTTCTTCTTTCAAGTATGTATGCGCATAGGCAAATAAAAATTCCTTTTTCATATCATCACTATTAAATGTAAAAATCTCTGGAAGCGTTCCCCAATGCAAAGCATGATCCAAATCAAAGGCATCACCCAACTCGATATAGGTTAACGGATACATATGATAAACAAAGGCTCTGCCTGCTAATAAATTCGCGCCACCTTGTTTGAGCTTTCTGGCACTTGATCCCGTCATGATAAAATATTTTTTGGTCTGACCCATGAGATCATGTACGACATCCAGTAATTTTGGATTTTTTTGCACCTCATCAATGATAACGTGTGTCGTTGTCTGTGGCAGTGCTATGACAATATCGTATAGCTCATCAGGACGACGTGAAAAACGAGCCTCTGTTTCACTCTTAAGCAAATCGATGATGATACTGGAATCTGCATACACCTCTTTGACTAAAGTTGATTTCCCGGTATTGCGCGCGCCAAATAAGAAAATACTGTGTTCCTTTGGAAGTTTAAGTAATCTGGGAAACCTCTTTTTCATGAGCTTACTCCGAAATTGTCGTGCATTTTCGGATTATAACCTCTGATTTGCACGATTGCAAATAGATATCCTGCAATTTCGAGTTAGCTATACGGTATTGTCGTGCAATCTCGAGAGGGGCGAGCATCTCAGCATGACATCTTTGTACATCAGTCTATTGTTATTAACTCAACAGTAAGTTACAATAAATGTAACCTACTGTATAGTTGTAACACAATGCAACCTATTAAACTATTGGAAAAATGGCTCCAACAACATGCAACCAGGGAACACTATTTGTTCAAGCTGCATGACTTACGAGGGCTTTTTCCGGAGTTATCTGAAGGTGCCTTTAAAACACTGATCAGCAGAGCAGCCAAACATGGCGTGCTAGAAAAAATATGTCGAGGGCTTTATGCATATAATAGCGCAATCCATTCAGACGGCCGCTTACTTTTTCATGCGGCGGCTTATTTGAGAAGCAATCAATTTAATTATATTAGTCTCGAAACCGTATTAAGCGATGCGGGAATTATTTCTCAAATACCAATTAGTACTATTTCCATTATGTCATCAGGGCGCAGTAACAAAATTAACTGCGGTCGATACGGCCTAATTGAATTTACTCATACCAACCAAAAATCTACTGATATTGATGATCAGCTAACTTATGATTCCAATTGTGGTCTATGGCGCGCAAGTATAAAACTCGCTCTTAACGATATGAAACGAACTCACCGAAATAAAGATTTAATTGATTGGGATTTAGCAAATGAATTTATTTGATAAATTGGTTGATCAGGCATTAAAAAGCAAACCGAACTTATTTTCATTACGCAATGTTATTGAAAAAGAATTATTACATCATGATATTCTGCGAATCATGCGCGATTATAATCTATTAACAGAACTAACTTTTATAGGCGGCACGTGTTTACGCTGTTGTTATGGCGCACATCAGGCTTGATAATACAGGCAGAAAGCAGGGAAGAAATTTATTCAGATAAATTACTAGCTTTTGCTTTTAGACCGAACCGAATTAAATATCGTGATTTATGGGATATTATGTGGCTACATAGCCAAGGAATAAAACCCAGGTTAGAACTCATATCACCAAAATTGCATGATCGCCATCAAAATCTTGCGCGTTTTTTGCAGCTATATAATGAGCGCCTGGCGTTGATTAAAAATCAGTCCACCGCTCGAGAGTTTGATAAAGAAATGCGTCGATTTCTTCCCGCAGAACTTATAAATGAGTCTGAGAATAAAAATAGATGGGAGTTCATATCCCATCTGATTACGGATTTAGATAAACAAATTCGCGACAGTCTTCAGAGTGACTAAAAATTCCCAAACGAAAATTCCCAAACGTATAAGAGATAAATAATATAAAATAGCATAATATGAAATGATTTTAAGTAAAAAAAGGTGCTATAATGCCGCTCTTCCAGCAATACTTTCTTATAACCATATGATTATTAATTGTTATATCTTCGCAGGACAATAAACCACCATGCTACTCGAGTCTTTGACAGCACAGCAACTGGAATCATCCTTTCCAGAATCATTCTATCAAAGAGGAAAGAAATATTATCACGAAAAGCGCGTATGCGACCTTCAAGTGATGTATAAATCCAACAAAAACGAGCAAATAACGGCTGTTGTAAATGGGAGCGAGCCTTACGCTGTTCGTGTGGAAATAAACGGTCCGCTGAATAAGATTTACATTCGTGGCACCTGTGAGTGTCCAATTGCGGTCAATTGCAAACATGTTATTGCAACACTTTTGCAGGCCATTTATAACTGTGATGTATCTCAGAAAAAGGATATAATGCCATCATCTGGATTATCTTCTCAACCTAAACAAGTCATGTCTATAGACATGAAGCCACTCAACCATGCAGTGGAGCACTGGCTTGATTCGCTGGAACGCTCTTTGGCGGCGCCAGCATCATCTGATAATAAAGTAGATGAAAGTTATGTTCTGCTATATCAACTTGTCGTTCGACCGCATTATTCTTTTGACCTGCGTATTCAGTTAGCGCTGGCAAGACGATTGAAAAAAGGAGGCTTTGGTTCACCCAAATCATTTAATGAATCTTCGTATGCGCAAAGTAAATATCTTACTTCAGCAGACAAAACCATTATCGCCAAACTGGAAGTACACAATAAGCTTTATGGGCGATCATTTTACAGTAGTGACTATGTACTTAAAGAAGAATCAGGCGAGCTTATATTAACAGAAATTTTAGCGACAGGCAGAGCTTGCTTCTTGTCAAATCGGGATAAATTTTATCAGCAAGGACTAAATCGATCTGGTGGTATCGCCTGGGAAATCGATGCTGATGGTATGCAACAAGCGCGATTTTTGGCGGACGGACAAACATTAGACGCGTTTTTTATCCATCGTTTTTGGTATATAGATAACGAAAAAGAATTAGTTGGCATACTTGAGACAAATCTTGACGCAAATATTGCTAATAGAATTATGTCTGCTCCCAAAATTCCGCCAGAGTATATAAAAAAAGTCACCGCGTTATTAAATAACCATGAAAAAATGCGCGCAGTAACGCTGCCATTGTTGTTTGATACTATCGAACATCAACAAGGCAACCCGGCGCCCTGTTTGTATTTGTCGCAGGCAGCTATTCGGTTTCCAGATAATCCTTATACGTTTTCCGAACGCATGATGCCTGTCATGACATTGTCATTTGACTACGATGGCGTAAAAATTCCGTGGACATACGAACCTGAACAAATTACAAAGACGACGGATAAAACACTCAAACGCATTCTACGCGATAGAACAAAAGAAGCTGAGGCTATCAAAACGCTGGAATACACCGCTGCGGCGTGGATTCGCATGATACCCGAGCTGGCAAGAATAAATCCATCGTTTGTTGACAAACTATTTCTTAATAACGAGTATGAAGACCCGCTTGATTTTAGCTTGCATGACATACCTGAATTAGAACGTGCGGGTTTTCGTATTGAGATGGCAGAGGACTATCCTTTTCGGATTATTAACGATCCGATTGAAGAATGGTATTCTACTATTGAAGAATCCTCGGGTATTGACTGGTTTGGGCTAGAATTAGGCGTAACAATCCGTGGTGAAAAAATAAATTTACTGCCCATAATGCAAAAATTGCTTTTACAGCTACGCACAATTAATAAAGACGAAATTAATCAAATGCAGTCTATGGTGGTTCAGCTCCCCGATCGCCGCTATATTGCATTGTCCGCTGAACGTATACGCCTCATCACTAATGTACTGGTCGAACTTTATGATAGTGATAGCCTGATGAATGATCAATTGCGTTTATCAAAATGGCACGCAGCACGATTGCCTGACCTTGAGAAGGCATGTGGTGCAAGCAATCTGCGCTGGATAGGTGGCGATCGATTAAGACAGTTGGGCGCGAAGCTGGCTTCATTTAAAGGTATTCAGTTAGTCAATCCGGCAGACGAATTTAAAGGACATTTACGTGGTTATCAGCAAGAAGGGCTAAGCTGGTTACAGTTTTTACGTGAATATGAACTGGGCGGCGTGCTGGCTGATGACATGGGACTAGGTAAAACAGTACAGGCAATCGCACATATTCAACTTGAAAAAGCAAGTGGTCGCATGCAACATCCTGCATTAGTGGTCGCGCCAACCAGTCTGATGTTTAACTGGTGTGCCGAGCTAGAAAAGTTTTCTCCGAATTTAAAAGTATTGATGTTGCATGGGCCAAAGCGTATTTCCCAATTTGATCGAATCGGTGATTATGATCTCATCATAACAACCTATCCGCTTTTGGTGAGAGACAAAGATATTCTACTACAACAACGATTTTATTTTTTCATTCTGGATGAAGCACAGTTTATCAAGAATGCAAAAAGCCAGGCAGCCCAGGTAGCCATGCAAATTAAGACGACACATCGGCTTTGCCTGACAGGTACGCCCACGGAAAATCATTTAGGGGAACTGTGGTCGCTCTTTCATTTTATGATGCCAGGATTCCTGGGAAATGAAGCGACATTTCAACGCCTATTCAGGACACCTATCGAAAAACATGGTGACCATGAGCGACAGTTGCATTTAAATAAACGTATCGCGCCTTTTTTATTACGACGAACCAAGGATAAAGTCGTGAAAGAACTACCCGATAAGGTGGAAATGATTCGTCATGCTGAACTGGATAGTGCGCAACGCGATTTATATGAAACGATACGTATCACCATGCATAAAAAAGTGAGGCAGGAAATTGCAAAAACCGGGATGGCACGTAGCCACATCATAATTCTGGATGCTTTGCTGAAATTGCGTCAGGTGTGTTGTGATCCACGGCTTTTAAAAATAACCAGCACGAAGAGTAAAACGTATCAGTCTGCGAAATTGGAATTATTGATGGCGTTGCTAACTGAGCTGCTTGAGGAAGGACGCCGTGTTCTGGTTTTTTCGCAGTTTGCTGAAATGCTTGGTTTGATCGAGCAAGAACTTGAAAAACACTTTATTGAATATGTGAAATTAACTGGTCAAACCAAAGACAGACAAACACCCATACAGCGCTTCCAGGCTGGCGAGGTGCCTGTTTTTTTAATTAGCCTGAAAGCCGGTGGAACGGGTTTAAATTTAACAGCCGCTGATACGGTGATTCACTATGATCCATGGTGGAACCCTGCCGTTGAAAATCAGGCTACTGATCGCGCTCATCGGATTGGGCAAGATAAAACTGTTTTTGTCTACAAACTCATTGCCAAAGGAACGCTGGAAGAAAAAATGCTTGAGATGCAGCGAAAAAAATCCGCCTTAATGCAAAGTTTATTTTCTGAAACACAAACCACTGGGTTAAAATTAAGTGAGCAGGACTTGCAGAAGCTATTCGAGCCGTTAGAGTAAATATTATCTTTACCCATGTATCGATTTCTAGCGATCATCCAGGACCCCCCTAAGGACTGTAAGTAACAAGGGATTAATAATTTTAAATCCATGAAACGAATCTTGCTCAATGTAATCCTTTTCAATTAAGGCATGCGCTGCGGTTGCAATAGAGCTTGCCGCCATAGATAAAGCAGCGCAAGTTTCCTGGCTTTGAATATTTTCTACATAATGATTTGCAATGTATTTCAACAATCGTCTTTGTCCGATAGGCAAGCTGGATAATTCCTTCAACGCATCACTCCATTCTTCTTTAACTACATCTTGCCAAGCGGATATAACATCAGAAATCACGGGTATTATCCGACACTTTTCCCAGATACAATCAGCCAGGTAGTTCACATAATAAGGATGCCTGTTCGACAGCTCCATCATTTTGTTAAAAACATCATCATCTAATTTCTTACCCCAGGTTTTAAGACTGATATTTTGTATATGTTTTTCGTAAGACGCACCGGAAATTCGCTCGAGCTTAATTTTGCGACAAAGCTTGTATAGCGGTCTATTTTCATTCTCGAACATGCTTAAAAGCAAGGAACGAATACTACCAGAAAAAATTAATGACAAATAATTCATTTCTTGTGCCGCAGTACGAAATGCGCCTTCAATACCCCCATTTTTACCAATCTGCGCAATTTCCTGAAATTCATCAAGAAATAAAATTGCACGTTTCTCTTTTTCTGCGAGTAATTTTTCTAAAAGTAAAAGCGCCTCTGAAATAATGACTGAATAATTTTCTTTTTTCCTGGATACTAGTTTTAAGCTAGCGACCTCGCCAGCAAAAGATAAATGCGGCTCCAGGTTGTTGAGGTATTTCTTTATCGATATCATGGCTTTTTCAATATTTCCGGTCGATTTTCCAATTAACCGAATCACACCATCAAGTACAAGCTGGGCAATTTCCTCTTCGCTGGTACAAAGATGAAAGTTAATTTTTGCATAGTTTATATTGGATTTTTCGATAGCTCTTTCCGCCAAACTCGACTTCCCGTAACGTCTGGGGGCGATAATTAAAGTATGTTTGCAGCTTTTAATGTTACCAACTAACTGTTCAGTTTCGCTCTCTCGATTACAAAAAGCTTCCCCGTAGGCTTTGCCTAGAGGGAATAATTGTCTTATATTCATACATATACCTCTATATTCTTGTAGAATATATTATCACGTTCCAAGGCGTCACGCAATAAACCGTCACGCTTTGAAACGTGACGGTTTATTGCGTGATTATAAAAAACAATTGGTCGTTTTTTAGCAATACGGTTACTTCAGAATTTCTTCCAATCTCACCCTCAACTCCGTCAGCTGGCCATGAAAATAGTGGCCAGCACCGGGGAAGCGTAAAACAGTCGGTTGTGGTTTGCGCCCTTTTGCCCAGGTGAATACTTCTTCCGCATGCACCACATCATCTTGCTCACCCTGCACTAGAATCCACGGGCTTAAAATAGGCGGCAAGGTAATCATTTGAAAATTCACCACGGGTGGCGCGACTAACACTAAACGCTCAAAGTGCATTTGCACCGCGGCAAGCGCTGCGATGTAGGCGCCAAATGAAAATCCTGCCAGCCATATTTGTCGATCCGGATTATCTTTTCGCAGCCAGTCAATCACCGCCAGCAAGTCTTCCAGCTCTCCTGTACCGCCGGTAAAGTCACCGTCACTCTCGCCCACGCCGCGAAAATTAAAACGCACCGCGTGCAAGCCCAGGTTCTGAAATGCTTTAACCAGCGTCGTCACCACTTTATTATTCATCGTGCCGCCAAATAATGGGTGCGGATGACAGACAATGCCAATCGCGTTGCGCTCTGTGCCGAGTGGCGTGGACATCAGTAATTCCAATTTTCCTGCGGGTCCTGTAATGACATGCGCGGTTGTGTCTTTGGTTTTCGTCGTCATCATAACGATTGTTTTCCTGTCGCTTTATTTAGTCTGTCACGAATCGCTTCCCACTCTGCGTCTTCTGGCACGGCTTCAATCCAGATGCTTTTATAGTGCTGCTGATCCAGCGCGCGCAAGGTGCGGTACAACTCATGCGCATAAGTCTTAGCTTGTGCAGGCAGCTTCACCCAATGCACGTTTTTGTGTGAGGGAAAAGTGACATTGCTATAAACCGCGCACACGATTGGCAAATCGGCCTCGTTGAGAGTAGATAACATACTGGGAATATCTTGCGATTTAATCAAATGCGTATTCGTGACCGGCGCGTAATGCAAGTGATGCATGCCCGGCGCGCGGGTTGTTATTTTTTCTTCGTAAGCAGTCGCGACTGGCTTGCCTAGCACTTCGCTAATTTGCTTGGCGCTAATCATACCCGGACGCAAAATCACCGGCTGCTTGCCACTCAAATCAACGATGGTAGACTCCAGCCCCACTTCGCAGGCACCACCATCCAGCACCCAATCCAGCGCTTGGCCAAACTCTTCTCTGACGGCAGAAGCAGTCGTCGGACTAATGCGGGTAAACCGATTAGCCGAAGGCGCCACCAGACCTTTGCCAAAGGCTTCCAGCAACTTGATCGCGATGGGATGACGCGGCATGCGTAGCGCCACCGTATCCTGCCCCCCAGTCACACATGCCAGCACATTGGGGCGTTTCTTTAGCACAATGGTCAAAGGGCCTGGCCAAAATGCTTTTGCCAGTTTAGTCGCGTTTTCTGGCACGTCCAGCGCCCAATCAGTCAATTGGTGGGGATTAGCGAGATGAACGATCAGCGGATGGTCTGCCGGTCGCCCCTTTATTTGAAACACCTTAGTCACCGCCAATTCATTGCTGGCATCGGCCCCTAAGCCGTAGACCGTCTCGGTGGGAAAGGCTACCAAGCCACCATTGCGTAATATTTGAACAGCCTGTGCAATATTATTTGGGGTTTCTGTCATTTTATTATCTTATTCATAGTGGGAATAGGTGATTATTTTCGCTATTATAGCATTTTAGCCAGGCAGACGAATAGCTTATGTCCCAGGAAGCGCAAGCGATCACAGAAACAACCGACACCCCCATTGAAATGGCGCCTTTCGCCACCGTCAAAGGTCAGGCCGTGGTCGATTTGCCCAAAGATTTATATATCCCACCCGATGCCATGAAGGTGTTACTGGAAGCCTTTGAAGGGCCGCTCGATTTTCTGCTGTATCTCATTCGCAAGCAAAATCTGGACATTCTTGATATTCCGATCAGCGACGTCACGCGTCAATACATGGAATATATCGATTTAATGCAGGATTTATCGCTGGAACTGGCGGCAGAATATTTGGTCATGGCCGCCACGCTCGCGGAAATCAAATCCCGTATGTTGCTGCCTAAAGTAGTGGACGCGGAAAATAACGAAGAAGACCCGCGCGCGGAATTGGTGCGCCGTCTGCAAGAATACGAACGCTTCAAACAAGCGGCGGAAAATCTGGATAAATTACCACGCATTGAACGCGATACTTTCGTCGTGGAAAACGACAGCAGCCAGATTAGCGTGGAAAAACCGCTGCCGAATGTGAGCATGCGTGATTTGGTGACCGCTCTGGCGGATGTCATGAAGCGCGTGGAACATCAGACACATCATCACATTCAACTGGACGCATTATCCATACGTGAAAAAATGACGCATGTGTTATCCACGGTGCAGGGACGCGATCATGTTGAATTCACTAGCCTATTTAACCTGCAAGAAGGCCGGCTGGGTGTGGTGGTGACTTTCCTCGCCATGCTGGAATTGCTAAAACAGGGCATGATTGAGTTTGTGCAAGCCGTGGCTTTCGCGCCTATTTATTTGACCGTGAAAGGTGGGGCTGTTAAGGCTGAAATTAGTAACGAAGACTTAAGTTTTAGTTAATTTTAGCTAATATCTGTGTGCTATAATTTACAATAATACGAGCAAAGAAGTGCAAATACGATGGGCATGACAAGACTAGGCGATATCAAAGGTGGCAGCACCAAAGACATGGTGGTAGCGTTATTTGTTAACGCCAACCCAAAAGTCACCGAAGTAATGAGTCAGTCTGAAATCAAAAAAGCCACCTTATCAGATATGCTGTTAGCACGCGCAGCCAGTATGATGCTTTATCATAACAGCAAATCGACTATAGTCGATTCACTTAACGCGAATATCAAGTCTATCACTGCCAGCTCCACCAAAATTCCACCCATGCTCGCCAAACAAAGCGAAGACATTCAAGGCAAATACAATACGTTTGACACCATGCGAAAATCGCTTGAAAGGCAAATGATGGAATATGCCAATACTCGCAAAGCCAAAATGCAAGAAATAATCCGCGGAGTGCTAGATGGCACAATAAAAGATAAAAACGTCGCCCGTAATCAATTAAAAGCGCTAGACGATGAAACGAAACATCTGCAAACAAAAATTGAAGCGGTTTACAAAGAACTGAATACTATTCAAAGCGCGCAGACAAAAACACTGGAAGATTTTTATAAGACTATTCCGGGGAAAAATCTTGCCGAATTGCAGAAAATTCTCAAGCCGGAAGAAGGTACGCCGAGACCGGAGTGATCTGGATCCCGGCTTTCGCCGGGACGACGCCTACACTGCGCTAACTTCCTCATGCGGCACCAGCAAATCCCGCGCGCGTACGCCAGATAGCCACAGCCCAGCGAAATAAATCACCATCGAAGTCACGATCAAAAATAACAGGTGTTCATAACGCCACAACGTGCGCGCAGTCAGCCAGCTTTGCAAATCACCCGACATGACCCACAGCCATGCCCCCATCACCGCGTTTGAAAAAAACAAACGCGTGGAAAAAAGTCCCCAGCCTGTGCGTGGTTGATACACGCCTTTTTTTCGCAGCAAGTAAAATAATAAACTGCAGTTTAAAATGGCTGATAATGAAGTCGCCATGGCGATACCGGCATGCGCCAGCGGCCACATCAAAATAAGATTCAGCAGCGTGTTCGACACCATCGCGATCACTCCCACGCGCACCGGTGTGCGCGTGTCTTGCTTGGCGTAAAATCCGGAAGCCAGCACTTTCACCAGCATAAACGGCGCGATACCCACAGCGAATGCGGACAGACTTAAGCGCGACATCTCCACAGAGTGTGCATTAAACTCGCCGTGCTGAAATAGCGTAGAAAGTAATGGGCCTGAAACCACCGCAAACGCCACACCCGAAGGTACGCCCACCAGCAATACCGCTCGCAACGCCCAGTCAATGGTAAGTGAAAAAGCCGCTTGCGATTCAGTGGCATGATGACGCGACAAGTGCGGCAAGATGACCGTGGAAATCGCCACGCCAAATACGCCGAGTGGAAATTCCATCAAACGGTCTGAATAAAATAGCCAGGACACCGAGCCTACCGCCAACAGTGAAGCGAACACGCTATCCATCAGCAAGTTAACCTGCCCTACCGACACGCCAAACAACGCAGGCACCATGAGCTTGAGAACGCGGCGCACACCCGGATCTTTGAAATTGATAGTCGGCCGCGGCAACATTTTTAATTGCCGCAGAAACGGCCACTGGAAAATAAGCTGCACCACGCCGGCGATAAACACACCCCAGGCGAGGCCAATAATCGGCTGGCTGAATCTTGGCGATAGCCACAAAGCCGCGGCGATCATTACCAAGTTTAAAAACACAGGTGTGAAGGCTGCCACCCAAAACCGGTTATAGGTATTAAGAATAGCGCCCGACATAGCGGTGAGAGAAATCAAAAACAGGTACGGAAACGTGATACGCAGCATAGTGACAGCCAGATCGTAGCGTGACGTACCAGTGGTGAAACCTGGCGCGAACATATGTACGATTAACGGCGCGCCTATGATGCCCAATATAGTGACAAAAATTAGCGAGATACCCAGCGTACCCGTCACCGCGTTAATGAAGTTTTGTATATCCTCTTTGGACTTTTGCTTCTGGTACTCGGCCAGCACAGGCACAAAAGCCTGTGAAAACGACCCCTCGGCGAATAGCCTGCGCATGAAGTTGGGGATGCGAAAAGCCATGGTAAAAGCGTCAAAATACGCTCCCGTGCCGAAAAATGCCGCAGTCACCATATCGCGTATAAAGCCGAAAACACGCGAAATGAGTGTCATGCTGATGATAACAGACGTTGGCGGCCTCGGACACCTACAGCTCAGCAAGGCCCTGCCCCTCATGCAACGCCACT
>DAIDIB010000036.1:0-18446 GCA_027459575.1 Gammaproteobacteria bacterium
AAATTTGTAGCCGAAGATTCATCTTTCTCAGTTTGTGAGGATGGCTTACTGGAATTCTTGTTGTGTTTTTTGGTCGTCTTCTCAAGAAAGATAGCGACAAGCAGATTAATAAGCATCAACATACTTTGGATGAGCATGTTGATTTCAGCGTCAACTTTTTTATTCGCGGTGATACGACTGAATTCGGCTTTGATCCGTTCAGCTTCTTCACGTACTGATTGTCCGTTGACGCTACTCATGTCATTATTCGCGATGCAAGTAAACTATCGCTAGTGTATCATGGGCTTTTTCGACGCTCTCCAACGCGCAGCATTGCAATAAAACGCGCTACTCCCTGCGTTGGGATGGTTTTCTATCCTTAGTGTCACATGCGCGCTCTAAATGCGTTCTAGCAAGTCGTTTAAAGAAGGATTAGAAAATCTGAAATAGTCGAGTAAAAATATGTGTCAAGTAATTTTTTAATAATTTAATGATGCGGGGTGCGAGCAGTTACCTTCTGTTTTAATCAAATCCAGCAAACTAGGCAATATCTGTTGAGCGATGTATTCTCGCCTGCTTTTAGGCGCTGATTCGTCAGTAAGTCGGCGTAAGATAAAAGTGATCATTTCTTTTTTCATGTCATAGTCCCCAGCCCGGGTGATTTTTTCTAGTAATTGTTGAATGAGCATAGGTGGGTTGAAAAAAGTAGGAGAGCGTTTAGCTAGTAGCGCATTTACTTCAAACATATCTTTTTGAAAATCCTTATTGCTCAGACTTTTTGATGGTGTGCGATCGGGACTTTGTTCTCTGGGGGCGGGAGCGTCTGTAGGAGTTGCAGGTTTTCGACCTGCTACGTCATGATATGCGGCATTTAGAGTTTCGGCATGTTTTTTATGTCCGGGGAATCTGGCTTCGTTGAAATATGGCACCCGGACATAAAAAACATGTCCGGGCTACGCAAGTTAAGCTGGTGGAGCAGCTGCTTGTGCGGCTTGTGCAGCGGCAGCTTGAGCCGCAGCCGCCGCTTGTTCCGCAGCGGCTTTTTCTGCTTCCGCTTTAGCACGTTCCGCTTCTGCTTTTGCTCTTTCCGCTTCTGCTCGTTACGTGGCTTGTCGTTCAGCTTCAGCTCTTGCGGCGGCAGCTTGTTCGGCTGCTTGTCGCTCAGCGGCAGCTCGTTCGGCAGCGGCACGTTCAGCGGCAGCAGCTCTTTCCGCCTCTGCGCGTTGCGCGGCTTGTCGTTCAGCATCAGCTCGTTCAGCAGCCTGCCGTTCAGCGGCAGCGGCCCTTTCAGCTTCTGCACGTTCTGCAGCTTGTCGCTCAGCAGCGGCGGATCGTTCAGCTTCCGCTTTTTCAGCAGCGCGTTGTTCAGCTTCGGCCTTGGCAGCGGCAGCTTGTTCTGCTTTTGCTGCGGCGGCTTGTTCTGCTTCAGCTTTTTCAGCAGCTTGACTTTCAGCATCTGCTTTAACGTTTTGTTTTTCCGCGTCAGCTTTTTCGGCTTCCGCTTTTGCAGCGTCAGCAGCTTCTTTATCTGCTTTTTCTTTTTCAGCAGCGGCTTGTTTGTCAGCATCAGCTTTGGCAGCGGCTTCTTTGTCTGTTCGCTCTTTCTCGGCGGCAGCTTGTTTATCTGCATCAGCCTTCGCGGCAGCATCTTTATCTGCTTTTTCTTTCTCGGCGGCAGCTTGTTTATCTGCATCAGCCTTCGCGGCAGCATCTTTATCTGCTTTTTCTTTCTCAGCAGCAGCTTGTTTATCTGCATCCGCTTTTGCAGCGGCATCTTTATCTGCCTTTTCTTTCTCAGCAGCAGCCTTCTTATCTGCATCAGCTTTTTCATCCGCAGCTTTATCTGTATCTGTACTCGTCGTCACGGTTGCAGTTTCACCACCACTATAAGTGCCTTCAACATGCGAGCCAGGTTCAACCTGATAACCCGTCGCGGTTGGAGCAGTCGTCACTTCCGCAGGCGGCGTGATTTTTTCCACCGGCACAGTTGAGGTCGGCGGCGCAGTCACAACAACCGGCACTCTTTCCAATGTACCTTCAGATGGTTTAGCTGTTGTCTCAGTTGTTCCCGTCGTGCTTTGTGCAACAGGTGTAATAGTAGCGATTGGCGTTACAGGCGCTTGACTCACCACAGTAATTGGCACAGGAACGGCGGTTTTTGCAATCGATTCTGAACGCTCAAATGATTTTGTCGGCACAGCGGTAATCGCATTATTGATGCGATAGTTGGTGTAATTCGTTTGCACCGTCGTACGGTTATTATATACGTTTGTGATTTGCACTTGATTAATTGTCGTGTTGCTCACGTTAACGTTATTAAAATAGGTTTTGCTTACCGTATAGGGCGGCACATACACATCTTGTGGGCCAAGTGGGAACCATGCAATAGCAGGATTTGAATTTAACTCGATTCGATGTTTGCCACCGTCAATAAACACCACTAACGCGGGCGCATAAGTAGGTTCTATAGTTCGTGGACCGGGAATCCAGATCCAGGTATGTCGATAATGCGCCCAGCGGCCGTAATGCGATGGAGCAAAACCCCAAGGTTCATCATCAATCCACGTCCAGCCCCAAGGATTAATATAGCTCCAGTGACCATAACGATACGGTGCCCAGCCAGTCGGTACATGATTGGGTGCCCAGACGTAACCATAACCAGCGACATAACGCCAGTTACCATAAGTATCTAAATCTTCATAGCCAATCATGTTTGTTGAAACATATTTAACAGAACGTGATCGCGTGACGCGCGAGTCTCTGGTGGTTGACCATTTATCAAATGCGTCAAGTGATGGCATCGCGATCAGTTGCGTTTTCAGATTCTTGCCTGTGAAACGATACGCATGCGCGCCAGTAATTTTGTAAGCGGCGTTTTTAGCGTATGCGTTGCCACTGCCTTTGCGCACGGTGACAATGGTTGCATCACCTTTATCAGACACATCGATTCTATAATCACCTGTTTCAATAACGCTGAACGCTAACTGCGGTGTGTCGATTTCATAAGTTTGTCCCGATTTCAAATTGCGTACGTGCAATATTAAGGTGCCTTGCGACAGATCGAACTGCGCGATTTGATCATTTAAATTAATGATGCGCACACTGGTTTGATCTTTCATGCGTACCGATGCACTGCCAAGTTGCAACTCGGCGCGCGCATGCGTATCTGTCCAGATGTGATCGCCAGTAACGAGCGGGCGATTCACACGACCAGCTACCCAAATATTTTGTTTGGCAGCGGCGGGGGAGAAGCTAACATCGCCTTGCGTGTAGCTTAAACGCGCTACGCGGCCTGGTGGGTCTATAGGCGCGCTTCTGGAGAAGAAGGAAGCATTGGCGCCACTCATGAATATGAAGCTTGTAGCCAATAGTATGACGGTAGAGATGAATCGACTTGTGCTGCAACGCATAGTACCCTCGTTATGACTCGTTATAATATGTGATCAAAAAGTGGTAAGATTATAGCGAAAATGAAAGTCAGAATCGATCATTTTATTTACGATTTAATACAGAAAGATAAAACAAAATACAGAGTTAAGGTTCGAGGAAAGCTAACACAATGAATTCATTACCAAAATGTTTAAAATGTGGCTCAGAGTACACCTATCAAGACGGAGAGCTTTATATTTGCCCGGAATGCGCGTATGAATGGGCGGTTCAATCAGAGGATATATCTACCGACACGGCTTTAATCGTAAAGGACGCGCATGGCAACGCGCTGAATGACGGCGACACAATTACCGTCATTAAAGATTTAAAAGTTAAAGGCAGCTCACTGGTTGTAAAGGTAGGAACAAAAGTTAAAAATATCAGGCTGGTTGAAGGGGATCATAATATCGATTGCAAAATTGAGGGTATTGGTCCGATGAAGTTGAAATCTGAATTTGTTAAAAAGGTGTAATATGTCTATTTCTTATGATGAATTTGAAAAAGTTGATTTTCGCTCAGGAACAGTTATCAAAGCCGAAGAATTTCCACGCGCCAAAAAACCCGCTTATAAGGTATGGGTTGATTTTGGTCCGGACATTGGCGTCAAGCAAACATCCGCGCAAGTCACGGTGCATTATACGCCAGAGTCACTGGTGGGGCGACAAGTCGTTGGCTGCGTCAATTTGGGAGAAAAAAATATCGCGGGATTCACCTCGCAATTTTTGCTGGTGGGTTTTCCAGATAATGACGGTGCGATTTGTCTCGCCACCGCGGAGCCGAAAGTGCCGAATGGGAAGAAGTTATTTTGAGTTATTTTGAGTAGCCCAAATTAAATTTGGAGTATTGGTCAGTATGCCAAAATCACAAGAAAAACCACCAGAAGAGGTGAGTAAATCAAAAGTTAAACGCGACATGGATGCGTTGCAGAAAATCGGTGAAATTTTAGTCGGTTTGGCGACATCGCAGCTTGCTCAAGTTCCACTTCCTGATAATTTGCTTGAAGCGATTAATTTGGCGCGCACGCTCAAAACGCGTGAGTCTATTCGCAGACAATTGCAATACATCGGCAAAATTATGAGAAATGTTGATGTGGAGCCTATTCAAGTTGCGTTAAATAAACTGCAACTAAGACATAAACGCGAAACTACACAATTTCATGAAGTAGAAGCCTGGCGTGAACGGATGATTGCTGATGGCGATGTCGGTATACAGGAATTTTTAGGTAAATTTCCGGGAGCGGATCGGCAGCACTTGCGTCAACTAGTACGCAAAGCCCAGCATGACCGCAAGTCAGGCAAAGATACCGGCGGCGATACTGAGCTATTTAGATATGTGCGTGATTTTGCTTCTTAATGTCACTTAAGTTTTGGTGTCTCATCTGGCACAGTGATCAGCTCATCCATTTTTATTACTAATTTTTTACCTTTCTCGACGGCGTAATCGAAAGCAGCTTGTGCAATCGGTTGCGCAATCGGTTGTACCATCGCATGAAACTTGGCGCACCAGACGGTAGGTTTGGATCCGTGCGTAATAATATATTCTGCAGTGACAGGATCATGCTTCACCTTTTCATAAAAGCCAGAAGCTAATATTTCCAGGTAAAAAGCCAGTGACACGGCTCCTAAGGTATAACCACTAAAGAGGCCATTCCATAAGGCTGAACCAGCGCCAATAATAAATACGCCAGTTTGCGCGTAATCAAGCGTTTCATGAATAGCCGACCGCTTTTTTTGAGCTTCAGCAGAAGGTTTAGGCTCTGCTGTTGGCCAGAAATAATTTGATAGACGTTGCATGATCTTCCTCTTTTTTAAATTAAAGCACATCCACCACAACAACGCTGTGAGGGTCGTTGCTGTTGCGCAGGTGCGGATTCAAGTCCAGATTCATGTTCAGAATCATGCGTCTGTTCAGGCTCCGTCGCTACTACGGCTTTTTTCCTCTTGAACAAAGTCGGATTACCATGACTTCTGAAAATAGCCTTTGTCTCGGCGTCTAATTTCTTAAACCCTGCCTGCGCTTGTTTAAATAACGGCGAATCTTCAACTGTTTCCGCTTCGTACCGAATAAGAAATTCACCTACATTTAATTTTGTTAATTCCTGATGTTCATGACATTGCTTATCGCCGACTTTTTTACGAGAAAATATTTTACCATCCTGAAATATAAACAGCGGTGACGAACTCATTTCTTCAACCACTTGCGGCATATGTTTAAAGATGCCCAGCGCGTCTATATTTTCCGGAACTTTTTTTGAATTAAAGGCAGCATATACTTCCGCCACAGCCGTTTTCATTGCTTCATTAATTTTTATCCTGTTTTCTGCGCTGCAGTCTTCAAATAAATGTCCATCACCATAAGCCGTCCATGTTTGTCCCAGCTCATTCGTAACAGTCAAACCTTCGTCACCATCTTCATTATGCTGTAACAGTGATAAATACGAGCCAACATCTTCTCCGATAACATCGTACAACGCTCTGCGTGGTGTGCGCATGTGACCCGCGGCAAATGAATCCGTAAGAAAATGGCAAGCAAATGCTTCATAAATATAAGCGAGTTCCAGGTTACCGTTCGCCGCTTCTTCCAAAGCGATTTTGTGACCAGTTTTATATGCTAACAACGCATCTGCGCCAAAATGATCGAGATTGCGTTTTGCTAATTCCAGATATTTACCTTTTGTATCTTTAAGTGAATCAACCGTTTCTTTAAAGGCACAACCATCCAGCGCGGTGACTTCCGACTTTTTATCTTTGATCGCTTCGTTGGCTAATTGTCGCTCTTTATGAATCATGTCGATCAAGTCTTCCATTTCTTTTTTGTCACCATGATAGAAGGTATTAAATGCATCTAAAAAAAATGATCTAAGTTGTTGCTCGTCAGTGCCTGTGCAAATAGGTTGTTTAGGCACGCCATAATAATCGCCAGCTAGTGCGATAATGGTGCCAAACTTTAATTTCACGCCATTGGGAAGGGTAAATTGATAATCCTTATCGCCCAGTTTAGTTAATTCAACATCGCCTAAAAATTCGTGTTCTGATGATGCAAATGGTGGCATAAATCCTCCTTAATTTATGATGCCTAGATCCCGGCTTTAGCCGGGACGACGCCTAGGCTGTAAATTGTAATATACCTCGCTAAAATAACACAAATTAAATTATTGATTTTGTTCATAAAAACCTTTTTGTGCCTATTTAATGGTAAAATAAAAACATAAATAGAGAACAACGAGGCTGTATGAAAAATAAACTCTGTTTATTGTTATTCTTGATCATTTTCTCTCACGCCGCTCTGGCAGAGTATTATCTTGTCTACTCTCCGCCACATTGCGTTGATTGCATCGGGCCTTTTCCACCCTATGAAGATTATTATCCTAATCACTACCGAGTGCATAAGGTCAGGCACAGCTATCATGCGGTACATCGCTGTGGGCGCCATTACAAAAGGCATGTTCTTTATACACCCGTGGCACAGCAATTGTATGTTGAACCCAATACCTGTGGTCAATGCGCAACCTGTAGCTGCAATGGGAGTTATGCTATTTCTACTTCACAACCAGAATACCCTGGTGAGCATTGCACGACCTACGAAGATGAGTTACAAGGACAAGATCGGGCGTATGACTATTGAGAAATCAATTTAATCCCCGTATATTCTAAAAATGTTCGATATTTTAATGTGCAAAATCAGAGCATAACCAGGAGGGATCATGTCACGTGTGGCAACCATCGAATTATTTAAAGAGAATATGAATTTTTCGATCGGACATTTTACCGTATTTTCACGTGACACCCGAGAAAACCTGCACGGTCACAATTATAATGTTTATGTTTCTATCACCACGCTTATCGATGACGATGGTCTGTCATTTAATTATCGTTATTACAAAGAAAAATTTCGCGAGCTGTGCAAAAAAGTAGACGAAACCGTTGTGCTCGCCGGTAATAATAAATATTTAACCTTCAGTGAAAATGAAAAATATCATATTGTAAAATTTAATGACGAAGAAATGATTTTCTTGAAGCGTGACGCACTTATTTTGCCGATCACCAACGTGACGGTAGAAGAGTTATCAAACTGGCTTATAGAGCAAATTAAAAAAGACGAAAGCGAGCTGATAAAAAATAATATTATCGGACTCACCGTCAAAGTATTTTCAGGCGCCGGACAATCCGCTGCGACAAGTTGGGAGAAGAAAAGTAAATGACAAATTGTTTAGTGATCACGGGTGGCAGTAGAGGGATAGGTAGAGAGACAGTCGTCAAATTTATGCAGCAAGGGTGGAAAGCGATTAACTTGTCGCGCAAGCCTTGTAATTTGGAAGGTGTGGTAAATATCGCTTTTGATTTAAATCATCCGCAACGAACAGAAGAAATCGCGGCGGAATTAGCGGCGCGTGTAAAAGACAGCAGCAAAATATGCCTGGTGCACAACGCGGCTATATACAAACGCGATGAAATGCAAAATGTGCAGCTGGATGTGTTAAGCAAAATCTTAATTGCAAATGTGGTGTCGGCGGTCGCATTAAATCAAGTCATCATTCCGCTCATGCCCAAGGGGTCTGCTATTGTATATATTGGTTCTACCTTGTCAGAAAAAGGTGTGCCGAGTAACGCGTCTTACACTATATCTAAACATGCGGTGGTGGGGATGATGCGCGCGACCACGCAGGATTTGGCGTCAAAAGGCATCATCAGCTGTTGTATTTGTCCCGGCCTGGTCGAGACAGATATGGTACGAGAAAACATGGATGAGCAAACGGTTAGAAGTATTATTGAAAGTAGTGTGTTAGGTAAACGATTAATCCGTCCTGAAGAAATGGCTGACGCTATTTATTTTTGCGGCACAAATCCATTGTTTAATGGCAATGTGCTGCACGCTAATCTGGGACAACAAATGAGTTGATAAAAAGTGGAAGTACGGAAACTTGCAATATTAAAAGAAAAAATCGCCAATAATAGATTGAGTCATTTGGTATTTGAGGATGATTTTCTCACAGATGACCAGGTTTTTGCGTTGTTTCCTGCGATAAAACAAAATCGTTCCATTGTTACATTGGAGCTTTTGAATGCCGAGATGACGCCTCAAGCCAGCTTGTTACTGATTGGGGCATTTAGTAAAAACACTACATTAAAAAAACTTAAAATAAAAACTGGGCAGTTCAGGCTAGAGAACACTAATCCATTGCGTGTTTTTCTGGAGAAAAACAAATCGGTGACAGAGCTTGATTTATCTGATTGTCATCTTGGTGATGAAATAATAAGGAAAATGGCCCCAGCGTTTGCCAGAAATACAACACTAACAAAACTTAATTTATCCCGTAATAATATTTCACATCTTTCTTGTGATGCATTGTTCAGAGAGCTGAAAAAATGCACATCTCTCACTGACCTGATTTTATCTTTTAATCGTGTGCATGGTGTTGCCACGGATTATTTGATCGAAATGTTAGAGGTAAATAGCAAACTTTCATATATCGGTCTGCGTTCAAATCGATTATCTGCAAAGGATGTAAAAAAACTCGTTGAAGTGTATAATAAAAGCAAAGTGATTCGTTCAGTTAATATAAGCGCAAACGAAATACGCAATGATGGTGTCTATGTGCTAGCTGATCTATTCAATGCTGACTGTGCTTATTCATCCGTGTTTGTTTCTGAAATTGGAATAAATGGCTTTGGATTGAAGCAGTTAATTGATGGATTGAAAAGAAATCCAGGCCTTACGGCTTTTAGTTGCGCGAATAACGTGGTTGGTATGATGGGCGGACAAGCGCTCGGAGAATTAATACGATCAACCCCGTCGTTAAAATCGCTTCATGCATATGGTTGTCATTTTGGTCCTGAGGGTACAACAGCGATTGTAGATGCCTTACAGATCAATAATTCTCTTACTTATCTGGATTTATGTGGCGCGAGTTTTAATTTTGATTCTTCATTCACGTTTGCTAAATCACTGGCTGTTAACGAAACGTTATCTTTCCTTGATATTGCCGAATGCGAATTGGGTGATCGTGAGATTCAAGTTATTATGGCTGGCTTGGTAAGTGTCGTTGTCAACGAAGAAAATAACAGCCAGTTTCATTCAGCCTTGAAAAAATTGAAATTAGCGCACAACAGATTTGGTTTGATTGGGGTGCAGGCAGTTGCTGATTATATCAAAGTGACGCGACAACTTGAGTCGTTAGATTTGGGACAGAATAATTTAGTTGATGAGGCATGCGAGGTGTTGGCTGAAGCGCTTGCAGTTAATTCATCTCTTCATTCTCTCATATTAACCAATAACAGATTATTGGCAAACTCAGCTCGTTCTTTGTCGCGAGCATTGCGCGTTAATTTCACTTTGCGAGAGTTGTTGCTTGACCAGAATAGTATTAGTAACGAGGGATTAATTGCATTATTAGATGCGCTTGAATACAATTTTACTTTGCGTACATTGAGCGTGCTGGAAAACCTATTATCGTTAGCTGTTCTGGATGGGAAAGGCGATACTGTTGGTATTCTTGATGCGTATATTCTGGAAAGAGTGCGAAAAAATCATAGTCTTTGCACTCTGATGTTAAGCTTGCCTTTGCTTAATATCCAATTTAAAAATAGCTTATCTCTACTATTAGACACCAATCGTGAAATTTTAGACTGGTTGTCAGATTATCATGCGGATATGTTTATCGTTCGCCAGCATGTGATGGAGCTAATCCGATCTAAAAATTGTGATCTATCAGAGATGACGCCGCTTAATTTTGGTGAGCATATGTTTTTGCGATGTGTGCAAATGACGCTTGTCACTGGAGAGATGCCTCTTGGTGAGCTGGATAAGCTTATGGATAGCCCAATATATGCTAATAATTACTTGCAACTATTCTATAGCTTGATTAAAGGATTATATACTGCACCCCGAAATATAGACCGGCCGCTCTATCGATTAGGATTTTTCAAGCCAGAGATTTATTTAGGGGAAGTCGAGCCTGATCCCGGAATGCTTAAATTATCTTTTAATTATTGAAGAAAACGACTAAAATTTCTGTATGGCAATCGCGAGACCAAGGACACTTAAGCAGACCATTTTTAGACACAGCGTATTGTTGTCGCTGTTGTTGCATTGCTTATTGTTACTTAGCTTTGTCACGGTATTGAACCTATCACCTGTGGTGAAACCCGATCCAAAGCCCTCCATGTATATACCATCTTATGCCGTGAATCTGCCAACGCCACCCATGCCGGTGCAGCAGCAACAACAGCAGCAGGCGCAACCCAAGCCAAAAGAACCCGTGCCACCTCAGAAGCCTGTTGAAAAGATGAAGGCACAAACAGACAAGAGTGTGATACCCACCGAAAAAGAAACCAACCCCGAGCAAATAACCGCGAGCACAACTGCCGCGCCCAAAACCAGCAAATACAAACCCATAGACAATGCTGATGCGGCGGTCGATGAGCAAGCGGTGCATCTGATCGGCGATAAAAAGACCGAAGACCCCCTGATCAAGCTACTCGGCAAAGCCATCTCCGCGCGCCTTGTCTACCCACGCGCGGCCGTCGATTTTAACCTCCACGGCACCGCCTACATTGGCTTCACCCTCCACCCCAACGGCGAGCTCACCGGCATCCGCGTTGTGCAGACCAGCGGGGCGGATGTGCTGGATGACGCGGCTTTGCGGGGCATCCAGGCTATCTCTCCCTTAGGCGGCGCTAACCAGTATGTGCCGAAGGAGCGGTTTTTGGTGGTGGGGATTATATTTAAATAGGTGTCGAGTCTTTTATATTGTTAAAATAATCTTCCCCGTTGTTTGTCTTTCCTCTAACATCTGCTGTGCTTTAGCAGCTTGTTCCAGCGGATATTTATAATCAATTTTCAATGTTAGCCAGCCAGCGTTTATGCCGTTAAACACCGCATTTGCGCGTTTAAGTAATTCCTCGCGCGTTAAGATAAAGTTAAATAAACTACCACCATAAAGTGTCAGGGATTTCGCCTGTAAAGAATTAGGCGCGAAAGGATCAGCAGGACCACTTGCCGAACCAAATAGACAGATATGCCCGCATACGCGTGCCGCGTCCAGGTCTTTTGTGAAAGTACTTTTGCCTACACCGTCAATGATGTAATCGACGCCTTTATCCGCAGTAATCTTTTTAGTTGCCGCGACAAAGTCTTCTTGCGTATAAAGAATAACATGATCCGCGCCTGCATTCTTGGCCACTTGCGCCTTATCCTGTGTGGACACTGTGCCAATAACTATCGCGCCTAAATGCTTGCACCATTGCACCAGTAATCGTCCCACGCCGCCTGCTGCGGCATGTATCAATACATAATCATCTTTCTTAATGTGATAAAACTCATTTACCAGGTATTCTGCTGTCATGCCTTGCAATGGGATAGCAGCGCCTTCCTCAAATGACACATTGTCAGGCAGGGGTATCAATTGGCTTGCTTTAACAAGATTATATTCAGCATATGAACCCATTTGATCTGTATAGGCAACACGATCACCCACTTTTACTTCTGTGACATCCGGGCCAACTGCTTCAACGATGCCAGAGGCTTCTAGGCCTGGTGTGAATGGTAGCGGTCTTTCGTATCTTCCTGTGCGTATATATATATCGATGAAGTTTAATCCCGCGGCTTTTAAACGTACTAATGCTTCACCACGGCCGGGCTGAGGTGTCGGTAATTCCGCCAGTTCTAATACGCTTGCGTCACCTGTTTTTGTTACTTGAATCGCTTTCATTTAAGTCACCTGATGAAAAATGAAATACGGCGCCATTCCCGTTATACTCGACGCCACGCTGAACAGGATATATCAACCATAACATAAAAGAAATGATCTCATGTATTCAAAAGCCACAATTAAATACAAAAAATTTTTAGCGGAAAGCGATACAGCCGCCTTGCTCATTCATGGTGGGTGCTTTACGGAAGGAGATGAAACATGGAATAGCGAACAGGCTCAGTCAATTTCCAGCAAATGTGAGATTGATGTGTTTACGATTAACTTTTCCAAGAGATCATTTAGTGATAGCAAGAAAGATCCCCCTTTGTCTAGGTAATAGAGCAGTCATTCGTGAATGCCTGCAAAAAAAGACTATCGCACAACTGTCCTCATTAGACCATGAAGATTCGACTATCCTGCATTACTTGGCGCATTATGGCTATTTAGAGGAGTTAAAAATAGCGTGTGAGCGGCTACCGCCTGAATGGTGGACGAAGTAAAATACAGTTGGATTGACGCCGTAATTGCATCCATGGTTGAAAGAAAAAGCCGATACACCGTTCTTGCCAAATCCAAAGGTAAAATGGCTACTGCTGTAACAGACAGCTTTAATCAACGCATGCTGCCCATTGCTGCCCTTGTTCACACAGTTACACTGGATAATGGAAAGGAATTTTCACTGCATGAAATAATGGCTGAAATACTTGGCGCAGATGTTTATTTTGCAAAGCCATATCATTCATGGGAGCGTGGGTTAAACGAAAATACAAATGGTCTTGTCAGGCAATACTTCCCAAAACGAATTTCAGTTGATAACATCAAGCATCTTGATTTGCTTCGTGTCGAAAGAAAGTTAAATCATCGTCCACGAAAATGTCTCGGTTATAAAACGCCATTCGAAGTGCTCGGCAAATCATGCGAAAAAGCGGGAATTGCACTTCGTTTCTGAATCCGCCAACATTTAAAAGACGCATCGAAATAAAAAAAGAAACCACGGCGGAGAAACTCCCGAGCGCAAAAAAATAGCCGTCAGTTCATTTGGTAGATAGATTGCATAGTCATCCTCTGCCTTACAGAAAAAAGAAAACGGGGGTCGATACCGACCCCGCTGTATATCAACAAATCTAACTGGCCTTGGAGTGTACAAGCGTATGAGAGTCATCCAGGCTTGAATCATCCGATTTAGTCTCTTTATGATCATCATGAAACTCAGCGTCATTTTTAGGATGCACAAACAGGCCGCTTTTATAATATTTTTTTACTGTTGCTGGTGCCATTCGGTGAAAATCCCATTTTTCATCATCTTTTTTATATTTGCTGACGAGTATTTTAAAATCTTCTACTTCGCGCCTCGTTTTAAAGTTCAGTGAACCATATTTTTCAGGTTTGGATTGGGCGGAAACGTAGAAGCGGCCATTTTCTTCGCAATAAATTGCCGCGCGAAATAGCGCGCTGCGTGTATTGCAGTCATCATGATTCTCGCCGTCCAGATTGATTTTCTCTTTAGGCGCGTGAGCTAATGATTTAATTAATAAGGCTTGTAACTGACCCGCATTTAATAGTTCATGAAATTTCAGGTGTTTATTTGTCTGAATTTCATGTTTTATTGGCTTAAAGCAGGCATTTGCCAATTTAATTGCGTGTTCTTCAGTGCAGTTTTCTAGTTGAATTTTATAAATGTCCGCCAATATATCGGCAATTTTATCAATTTTTTTATCTATGTCATCATGATTTAAAAAATCAACGGCGCGCCGGTATTGCTTCTTTTTTTGCTGCGCCCTATAAATATTGTAACCCTCGGCGGCAACAATCGCGACAATGGCAATTGCCAGGCTTGCGCCACCCGTCGCTGCCGCGGTTACCATGCTCGCAGTAGCAAGAATGGCAATCACAGACGCCCCTGCGACACTGACGACCGAGACGCCGCCTAGCGCCAGTTTATCGCGCCAGCCCGGCTCAAATCCCTTTTGCGATACGCGCGACGCAATATCTTCTTTGTACTCTTTCATGCGATGTATAAACAGTTCTTTGAATTTTTCGGTGGAGTTTGATTCGCTGTCTGTTAACTTTTGATGGTGATCTACGTCTAATGGTTTATGGTGTGTCATGACTTTATCTCCTTATCTAGTTATATTTCACTCCGTCGTTTTTTTTACTACATCTATTACTTTATCAAAGTTTCATTAACGTTAACTTAAATTAGATGAAAAAAAGATCAGGGTTATATAAAATCAACTGCTTATAACAAAAAAGGCGTCTGCAGGATAATGTAGCCCAGATTAACGCGTCTTTTGCGTTAATCCGAGGTTCAATTATTATCGTGGATATAACCGTTACATCATCCCAGCTGTCGTCACAACAACAGGTTGTTGATCTTGCTTACTGGTATCAGCAGCAGTTGGGAGCTGGAAGAACGAAGAAGATGTGTCCACGTGACTCGCAGGTAATTTTGCCACAACACTCGCTGGCTTCTCTTCCGCTTTAGGTTGCTCACCCAGACTCTTGCTCGCAATTTCATACACATTCTTGCTTAAGCCTTCCTGCGCTAATATGCGACGCAACTGTTCCTGCATCAGCTCTTTTTTCGGCTCAGCAAACTTACGCCAATCAGTAAAATACTCACAAAGATCTGCTGCCATATTAGCGTTGATACTATTGAGCCGTAACACCAGATCACCGATTATCTGATATCCTTCACCTGAGGCCGCATAGAAGCAGGCATAATTTCTGACAAATGGCCGTACTACAGAGCGTAATAAATTAGGATTTTTAATATCAAATGCAGGGTGATCTAATAATTCTTTCATACGTTGTAGAGTGGTTGGTAAAGATGAAGCGACTTGTACGTTAAACCACTTTGTTAGAACAATGGGATCAGCTTTCCATTGCTGATAAAACGCATCGAATATTTGTGTGCGCTGCTCACAATCTTTGTTTGCAATGGCCAGTAAAGCCGCCATCTTATCCGTCATGTTTTTAGAAATGCGGAATTGATCTTGAATTAGAGCGGTTATTTCGGGTCGATCAAGTGTGGCCAAATAAGACAAACAGAGGTTTTTAAGCGCGCGAGCGCCAGTTGATTTCGTTGCAAAATGCGAGAAATAAACACTTTGCAAGGTTGGATCCATTACCTCGGCAATACTCTTTTTAACAATCTGTCTGACGGCAACGATTGCTGCAGGGTCAATGACATCCATCTGCTTGGCAATTTCATCTTCGGTTGGCAAGCTCAATATAGTTGCCAACAAGTCGGGGTCAGTCTTGGTGTCTACAAATTGCGAGAAAAAGTAGACATAATAGGGCGAAACACTGATTTTCTTGCCTTGCTGATGATCTTTGATCAGTGCCTGCAAATTTCGCATGATGTAACGCTGCGCGGCTTGCCAACGGTTAAATTTATCTGTTTCATGTTGTGCTAGTAGACGTAGCTCATCATCTGTGTAGGTATAATCCAGTTTAACAGGCGCGGAAAAATGCCGCAGTAATGACGGAATAGGCTTAGACTCCACATTTTCAAAGGTAAACATCTGCTCACTTTGAGTCAGTTCCAGCACTTGTTCATGCGACGCTGTGTGCGTGGATCGATCTATCAAGCCCATGCGAATTGGAATCATCATCGGAGGATTGCAAGATTGTGATATTTTTAATTTATACGTTTTCCATTGAATAGACAATGTCTTCTACGGTCGCTGATTTGCCATCCAGTTCCTTAAAGTAAATATTCATACCCGCGCGGAAAGTTTCTTTACCAAGCAAAGTATGCAGCATGCGGAATATTTCTGCACCTTTATAATAAACTGTTGTCGTATAGAAATTATCAATCGCTATATAAGATTGTGGTTGCACCGAATGCGCCAGCGGGCCCGCGTCTTCAGGAAACTGAAATGTCTGCAAATAATTCACATCATCAATGCGCGATGTCACGCCGAACACATCCTCTGAAAACAACCGCTCGGTAAATGTTGTCAGGCCTTCTTTGGATGTTAATTGGAACCAGTTTTTAGGACCAATTCTATTGCTTCGATAATTATGGAAATACTCGTGAGAAACAGTTGTCGCGATATAACCGTCTTCTACATCAGTCGTGGTTTCTGGCGAAGACAATAAACTCTTGGCGTTAAAAATATTCAAGCCCTTGTTTTCCATCGCGCCCATGTTGAAAGCAGACGTTGCCACAATTTTATATTCGTCTAAATCACACTCACGATCAAAATTCTCTTCATCCCATTTCATGGATTTCTTTAAAGAATCCATGGAGAATTTTAAACGTTCGCCGTAGCCTTTTTCAGAGTAGATTGTTAATTTTATTCTTCGGCCAGACATGGTGATGAATTGATCTTCCAATAACTCAAAATCTCCACCCACTAATGCAAATAAATAAGAAGGTTTTTTAAACGGATCCTCGTAAGTCGCCCAATGTCTGCCGGTGGGGAAGGTGCCACTTGCTACTAAATTGCCATTTGATAATATGACAGGATATTTTTTTCATCCGCAGTGATAGACGTAGTGTATGACGTCATCACATCTGGGCGATCAAGGAAGTACGTGATACGTCTGAAGCCTTCTGCTTCACATTGTGTAATAAAATTACCTTTTGCTGTGTATAATCCAGATAATTCAGTGTTAGCTGAGGGGTTAATGCTATTCTGGATGCGCAAAGTAAATTCTGCAGGTACATCTCGTATGGTAAGAGAGTGTTCAGTTACTTCATATCTGTCTGGTGAAAGCAACCGCCATTTAATGTTACTGTTTCTAATTTTAATTCTTCACCAACAAGCACTAAATCTTTTGGTGTTTCGGTCGATCCAGGATTGCGTCGCATTACCATAGTTGAGCTGATATGCGTGTTTTCTTCATCGAGTTCAAAAGACAGGTTGACTGAATCAATATTAAACGCGGGAACTTTATAATCGGCGAGACGTGTTTCATTTTCCTTATGTTGCATTATCATCATCCTTGTTGATAGTATAAAAATATAGGAGTTACGCTAGCACTGATTTTTTGTAAAGGCAACAAGATGTGCGTAGCCCGGATGAGTGCTTTTCTCATCCAGGGATCAGTGTATAACGAAGCACCGCTCCCCGTATGAGAAAAGCACTCATTCGGTCTACGCAAGCTTCTGTTTGAATTGACACGATTACATCCGCTTATGCTGCACCAAATGATCCAGCGTAGTGATCAATTTATTTCTTGTTCTTAAATTAATTTTCTCTTCAGCCCACAACCTGGCAAGTTCTGCTCTTTCTGCCTCAACTACTTGCAATACCAACGACAAGCTGTCTTTTTCTTCTTGTTTTTCATCATGCGTTGATTTGTCATCATGGTTCAAAATTCTGGATTCCATGTCGTTTTTTAATATCTCATATTGATAAATATACTGTGTAATATCAGCCAATAATTTTTTGTCGTTTTTAGCATTCCTTTTATATTTTTCCAGCCAGGTCAGCGCGGCGGTGATCATTTGTTTCCGAGCTTGCAGTTCAGTCAAGTGTTCTGTATATCTTTCTGATTGGCTCACTTTATCAGCGCCAATTTTTTTAAGGATAAACGGTAGTGATAGGCCCTGTAACACCAGTGTCACAATGATGATGCTAAATACCAGAAATACCAGCAAATCGTGCGCATCAATACCTTCAATCTGGAAAGTTAACAGAGGCACGGCTAGCGCCGCGGCCAGTGATATGCCGCCGCGAATACCCGACCAGGATATCACAAATGGATATTGCCAGGGTGGGTAAGGGTCTTTCTTTTGTATATAGGGCAATAAAAATCTCGGTAGAAAAAAAAGTGCGCTATATACCCAGATGAAGCGGCCGACAATAACAACAAAGGTAAGTGTAGATATATACAAAATTAAATTAGTAAGTGGAATAGATGATATACGCATAAATATTGAATGCATATTTAATCCCACTAATAAAAACAGAATCGACTGAATGGCAAATGCCAGTGTGGGCCAGAACGCTAATGAAAATAAGCGATATTCTGATGTAAAGCGTAAAGTAAATGAATTTCCTATCATAAAACCCACAATTGCTGTTGCGAGAACACCTGTGCCACCAAATTTTTCCGCAGGGATATAAGCGAGGAAGGGTGTAAGAAGTGACGCAATTACGTGCAACGAGGTGTTGGATATTTTTTCTCTTATTCTTCCTATTAAATATCCTAATAAAAGACCATATAGCGTTTCGCCGATTACCATGCCGATAAAATTCAGGAATACGCTAGAAGCGGAAAATTCATTGGTAATCGCCGCTGCCAAGGCAAATCTAAATAATGTTAGCGCCGCCGCATCGTTAAACATTCCCTCACCTTCCAGAATGATGAAAATACGTTCGGGAATGGG
>DAIDIB010000036.1:18456-18694 GCA_027459575.1 Gammaproteobacteria bacterium
TCGGCGATAGAAACAATGGCCACATCATCAGGCGGTGAAATAATCGCGCCTAACACAAATGCCAATGGCCATCCTATTTGTGGTATGAGCGTGTGAGCAAGTGCGGCAACTAAAATAGTAATAAATATGACATGTCCTACAGAGAGTAGCGCGATAGGCCGAGCTTGTTTTTTAATGTCACGCCACGAACTAAAAGCGCCGATTTGATAAATTAATAGTGGCAGGAAAAAATTTAACA
>DAIDIB010000037.1:0-7864 GCA_027459575.1 Gammaproteobacteria bacterium
AATAACCCCAATTAGCAGTGCCGGATGCGTCTATATTTGTGCCAAGCACGAATGAATCAGCAAGCATGGTATTGATACCTTGCAAGCCATAGACGTCGACAATGGTATAAGGGCCAGAACCGCTGCCACTGGTTGCGCGCAAGAATACCGCGCCAGATGGACTATTGACGCCGTTATCAATAAGGAAGTTTGTCGCGGAAAAAGCAGGTAAGGTGCTTGATACCTGTGTCCATTGCCCGGCAACAAGATTGAAGGTGCCAACATTAATGGTGCCAGAAGAGTTGGTTTGTATTGAACCCAGAACATTGGCGCCGTTTAAGGTAAGTGTCCCTCCTAGCGATATAGGCGCCAGAATATCGATAAGACCATTCGCCCCGGTGCCGGAGTTTAATGTTAAATTGCCAGACCCAGTGGCTGTAATTCCTGAATCGATATGGATAGTGCCGTTAGTAGCGTTGGAAGCATCCAATGTTAAGGTGTTGGCCGTGCTCCAGCTGAGTGTACAGCCACCCGCAGGACAGCCATTCGTATTCGCGGCAGAGAGGGTAATGTCTGCTGTTGAACCGGCTGAGCCAACGTTGATGGTGACACTGGTTGAGGCAAGGTCGGTATTGATCGTAGTGTAGAGTATGTTAGCCGTTGCTGTTGGCGTAAATATGTTGGGATTGCCGCCGCTGAACGAGCCGCCAGAGGTCGTTAGGCCATCAATCAGCACGTTATAGGGATCCATTAACCAATTACCAGCCTGGCCTGCTGGTGCGGACGTATTAATCTGTACATTACCTACATTTAAAACATTGTGGCTAGAGGTTTCTATGTAGCCACCATTGCCGCCTTGAGCGCCGCCTTCGGCGCTAATGTTGCCAAGCATGTTGGTATAGTTTTCTGACCATATTGCAACTTGTCCGCCATTGCCCGAGGTGATCGCATTGGCGTTAATCGATGAGCCAGATAACATCACGACGGCATTTGCATTTGGTAAGGGGCCCGCGCCGTGGAAGTTACCGCCAATCCACGCGCTGCCACCGCCCGCATCACCGCTGACATTAATATTGGTGTTGCTGTCGAGTAAAATATTCGCGCCGGTAATCGACACATTACCGCCAAACTGTCCGATGCCTGTTCCTGACGCATCCAGCGTGGCATTCACATAAACGGTGTTCGCATTAATCGGATCGGTATCCGCCGATAAAATAATCTGGCCATTTTGTTCCGCCACAGAATGCGCTTGCGCCACACCTTCCATGTCGATCACATTATTCAGCACGCCTGCTGCCGCTTTAGCGGAAATCATGACCGTGCCGCCGTCTGCAATAAGCGAGCCCGTGTTCTTCACGCCGTTTGGCAACGCATTGCCATACTGGTCGTGTCCAGGCGCGGAGGTAGGTTGATCAATCGCAAAATTAATAAGACCACTACCATCAAAACTTAAGGTGAAATCATTAGCCGAGCCTAACACCACTTTGCCAAGTTCCGCTTGTATCATGCCGTGATTCACAACGCCGGGCGCGATGAGCGCGACCAGGCCATTTTGCGCGGCGATGATGGTGCCTTCGTTGATGACGGCACCCGAATAAGGTGAGACATGTGTGAATTGATAATTACCATTCAAGAAATTAGCATCGGTGATGTCTGCCGTGGTGGCAATGAGTCCGCCAACATTGACATACGCCGACGGACCAAAATAAATGCCAGCGGGATTCACCAGAATGATCTGGCCGGTGGCCGTGAGGGTCCCATAGATTGCGGAGACTCCCTGAGTGGGACTGATACGGTTTAAAGTAATACCGCCTGCTGGTTGATTAAAATGGGTGGCTTCTTGCTGGCCGATATTGAAGCTTTGCCAGTTGATGATGGCTTTTTGTGAGGTTTGGTTGATGGTGGTGGTGCCGGGGGCTTGCTGGATGGAGACCTGACCGGCGGAGATATTATTGACGACGGGGTTAGCGAATGCCGAACACGTCAACAAAAATGCCGCCGCGCCAATTGTGATGCGGCGCCCCGTCCACATGGTGGTGATTGTTTTAGCTAACCAGCTCGTCATCTGGTGCGCCTCGCTGAATTATTCTTAAACAGGCATTTTGTTATTTTTTTGCATTAGTAGTGATCAAATCAGTATCTTCACTATTAAGTGTAGACTATTTATGAGATTTTTCAGCCCAAAAAGCGACTTTTTTATCCAGCTGAATCAACCGCTTAACATTGGTCAAAAATGCACCAAATGTAGCCCGGACATGTTCTTTATGTGCGGGGATCAGTCCCTTAGCCTTATGGCAAAATAAGTTGCTAAAAAATCAACAAATTGCTATTTTTTGAGGGATGCCCAAGAAAATGGGGTTAAACGGGAAGGGAATTCTTAAATGAAAGCAGCAGATCAGCCATCTAGGTTGGCTCGACTAGCAGCACTGCTTTTGTTGATCGTTATTGTTCCTGCATTTGCTGATGTACCTTCACCAGTTACTCCCCAGTTGCCTGGCGCCACGCAGCCCGCGGTTGTAGGTCATGCCATTACTCAAATGCAGCCGCAACAGCAAGTAAAACAGCTACCAGCACTTAGTGCGCCGGGGCAAGCCGCGGCCAATCCACTTGGCGCAAACGCGGAAAAAATAAAATTTATTTTGAAAGGCATTGTCATTGAAGGCAATCATGTTTTTTCCACCAATCAATTGTTGCCAATTTACAAAGATAAATTAGGCAAGGAAATCACTGTCGCGCAATTATTTGAAATTGTCCAAGGTATTACAAATTATTATCGTAACAATGGCTACATTATTTCACGTGCGATTTTACCGCCACAGCATGTTAAAAATGGTGTGGTAACTGTGCGCATTATCGAGGGTTATATCGGTAGCGTGGCTGTGTCTGGCAACCCGCGTGGCGCTAAATGTTATGTGCAGGCATTGGGTAATCAAATTAAGAAATGTCCGCCGCTGCAAATCAGTCGCATGGAAAAATATTTGCTGTTAGCGAACGAAACACCTGGCACGGAAGTGCGGGCAGTGATGGAGCCAGGCAAAAAGAACGTGGGCGCGTCAGATATTACCCTGGTGACACAAGAAAAATTAGCGTCGGGATATGTTTCTTACGATGATTACGGCACGCTCTATATTGGTCCGCAGCAAATGACAGCTAATGTCTCGCTGAATTCATTTATTGGTTCGGGTGATACGGGTCGTTTGACTGTTACTAAAACGCCAAAAGCCGGCGAGCTGAATTATTGGGATGGTAATTATACTACCCCGATATCGGATGAGGGAGATAACTGGAATGTTGGTTATAATCGCACGCACACTCATCCGCTATTTGTGTTGCGTCCTGAGCAGATTGATGGTTTAAGCGACAATTATTACACCATGTTCCAGTTCCCCCTTATTCGTACACGTAGCGAAAATCTGACGGCGCGTTCGGGCTTTAATTATCTGGATACAAACACGACTACATTAGGCGCGGAACTTTATACAGATCATTTACGTAGTTTTGACGCTGGTATCACTTATAATTTTGCCGACAGATGGTATGGCGCGAATATGGTAGGTGGCGATTTCCGTCAAGGCTTGCCAATTCTCGGTTACAGCAGTGATTACAATCCCGCGACTGCGCAGACATCACGACCAGGTGGCCGCGGTGATTACACCAAATTCACAGTAAATGCGAGCAGATTGCAATCGATCAAAGGGCCATGGTCACTCTACGGTGTTATCAACGGTCAATGGGCGTTTAATCCATTATTGTCGTCGGAGCAATTTACCGTGGGTGGTAGCCAAATCGGCCGTGGTTACGACGTCGCGGAAATATTGGGCGATAAAGGGTTGTCGGAAAGTATTGAATTGCGTTATGACTTACCGCTTGGCCTGCTTTTACAATCGATGCAATTATATGCGTTTTATGATGGTGGTCAAATCTGGAATTTAAAAACGGGTCCGGGTGTATTGGATAAAGTATCGATACTAAGCTGTGGTTTTGGCACACGTTTTTATGGCAGCAAATACATCAGCGGAAATTTGATGTGGGCTCAACCAATTACCAAACAAGTCGCCGCCGAAGAGCTCATCCACGACGGCCGACGCCCGCGCGTGTTTTTCAGTCTTGTTGCTTCGTTTGGTTAAACGGTTGTTTTCGGAATTGTCTTGCTCGTTTGCGCCTTAATCAAATCCAGAAATATCATTAACGCCAATTGTTCTTTCTCACGCAATTTTTCAAAATATTCATCTTCAAATAATGTTTTTGCATGCGCTTCTAACATTTTGGCGGCGATAAATATGGAAATATCATTAAGATATTTATCCCACAGGGGATTTTTTTCATAGCTTGTCATGGCTTGGGTAATCGCCTTATCCAAGGAGCGTGTCAAAAAAGCAATCAAACCCCGATCCGTACTCGTCAATTGCTCGACAAATTTTTTGCAGTGCGCAGAATCGCCCCATTCAAGCCACGCATATAAAATCGGCAACAAACGTGGATGCTCATTCAGCCGTCCCGATTTCGCCCACTCTTCAATGCAAGCTGCCGCCAGTTTGCGTAACGATGTCAACTGATCGGGCTCCAGATCACGCAGTTCGAGCGGAATAAACGTATCTTCTTCCTCTTCGTGTTCGCGTCCTTGTTCCTGCAATTCATCAACAATGGTGTAAATACTCTTGTTCGATTTCGCTATCGCATTTTGCAACACAATAAAACGTTCTTCTGACGAATCCAGGCGATGCAATAAATTATGAATGATGCGGTGGATGCGCATCGGTGTATCCAGGCTCAGTGGTCCTACCACGCCTTGCGGGAACAAATCGCCATTATCCAGCAGGGCATGAATGACAACGGAAATATTTTCCTTGGGCACGTTATTGATAAATTTACTATTATCCAGCATATCCAAAAATGGCATGATGCGGTCATCCTGATTCAACCGTGTGAGCGCCTGATCAAACGCCTCCATGTTAGTGGCGAGCGACAAAATTGTTTCAAATTCCGCTTCTGGCACTTGTCCGGGCTGTAAGGATAAACGGAAATACGCGTCAAACAAATCTGGGCTGCAGATGCGGCGCAATTTTCTTGCGACGCTGTCCGAGTGATAAAAAGTCAACCCAGGTTGATAAATGTGACGCAAGCGCGGAAACAGTCGCAACAATAATTCCAGTTGAATATCACTGTCAATGCTCACATCACGCGATAAAATTTCATCGCAACGCAATTTTTCTTTTTTAAGCTCTTCGCCGGTTAGCTTGTAAACATTTTCTAGTAAATCCGTGAATAAATCTTTATTGTCACGAATGCCCGCGTACACTTCCGGCGTGAACACTTCAATCGCGGTGAGCGCGAAAAAATCCACCGGATTCACGACATCACGCATACGTGAAAAACCAAAATTCAGCGTGTTCACATAGCGGGTGATGTCGCGACAATTTTTGAAATAGAATTTCAGCGCGTTGTGGTACATGTCCGCCCAATATTCTACGTTCCAGCTTCCCTCAGGCACGGTGGTGATCACGCCTGTCAATTTGTCGGCAAAAATAGCTTCGATGTCTTGCGCGGTGATAGGTGGCACGTTAAAGGGCAATTGCACCACTTTTTCAATATAATCAACGCCACCCGTTCCCTGGATTTTATTGACGGCATGAATGACTTGTTCTTTATCCATCGCCAGCAAGTAAACGGTATTGGCATAATCACCCATGGATTTGACGATCTGAAATATCTGCATAATTTCTTCGGGATACAAACGCGAAATATTATCGATGATAATAATGATTTTGCGATTCTGATTGCGTAACAGTTGATTCAGTTCCGCTTTCACCATCGTCAAGTCACGGCCTGATTCCCAGGCATACACTTCTTCTCTGCCTTGAAAAGTTAATTTTTGCCATAACGAACGTTTAGTGCGTAGTGAGCGTGGCACGGGTTTATGCGTGAAGAACGACACATACAATTCCAGCAAGTGAATAATGCGGTTAGCGTCTTTTAAATTAGGATCGCCGCGCAATGCGGAAGACAGCCGGCGGAAAAAACTATAAATTAACTCTCCCTGTCCTGAATAACTCCACGGACTAAAATTTAAAATGATGGGTTTGTCTTTGTCTTCAATATTGGTTGAGGCGAAATTTAATTCTTCCACCGTTAAATTAATCAGCGACGTTTTACCGCTGCCCCAGCTTCCATACAAGCCAACCACTAAGCTATCCGGGTCATGATGATCCAGCATGCAGCGCGCGAGATACTTGGCAAACACCGCACGATTTAGCCGGTCCTGCGTTTTGCTCGTAATAGGGCGGTCAGCGTCAAACACGGCACACTCCTTTTGTCACTTTTATTTAACTATTATAACAACTTTCTCGTTTTTCAATTTTTTCTTAGTATAATCAAGCCACTTCCTTTTGCAAAACCATATTAAGATTTCCTTAAGAAATACCTGATAGATTACTGACCAACTTAATTTAATTTAAAAAACGAGGATCACTCCACATGCAATTCAATCCATTTGGACACATAAAAACAGAAAATTTTATCCACCATTCACTCGGTCAGCGCTTCAAAGATGCCTGGAAAGTACTTGGCCTTCAAAACCCATTTGATTTTGCCAAAAGCAACCAAGCATTTCGGCTTGCCTTAGATGGAAAAATCGGTGAGGTTCTCATTCAAGTTAAAGACGACATGCATTTTGGTCTTCTATCTTATGTGCTACTGGTCCCAAGTATATTGCTGGGAATTGGAATTTTCTTTGCAGCCCTTCCCGGCGCTATTTTTCTAGGCTTAGGCATTACGGCAGATGAAGAATTACCAGTCAGGAAGGCAATGTTTTTAGGCTTGGGAATATTATTATTAGCTCCCGTGGGGATTGGCGCTTTACTAGCTGTAGTGGGATCATTACTAGCCATGTACACAGCCGGCGCGATTCTCCTGGCCGCTGCTTCACCCTTTATTTTATTAGCTCACCTTGGTTGCAATATCGCCGCCTGCTTCAGTCCGTCAGTCGATAGTCAACCCTATCAAACCCTTGATAGCAGCGAAGAAAAACCCTACACCCCTTCATATAATGTCGTTGGTGATACCTTGGGGCATGATGCGCGTACTGCCGCAAAAGCTGTAAACGATGGTGAGATGAAACAAGACGAAGATGAAAAGCGTGAAGAAAAAGATAAAAAAGAAGAAAATGTCGCAGTTATCAGTGCCGATGCTGATAAAGCTACCGACGCAAAAAAAGATGAAGAAAAAGAAGATGAAGAAAAAGAAAATGAAACGAAAAAGTTTGTAGCTTAACCTTCATCCAGCAAAATCAAAAACCGGACGCTATGTCCGGTTTTTTATTGCGATGGATTAAAGCATGCCTTTTCAGATGGTTATTAAGAGTCGGCTTGGTTGTTTCTTTTTAAATAGGTTTCCAGGTCAATATGTAAAAGGAAAGACCAGTGTTCCGGATTATTCATTAGACATATCGAATGAATATTTTTATCAGATTTTATCAAATTAGCTTAATATAGCGGTATGACAAACTACCTTATCATCGCCAACGGTCTATTTCTCCCAAAAGAAATGATAATCACCGCGGCAAAAGTTAAAACGATTGTCGCGCTCGATGGCGCGGCGGAAAAGTTGCGTCAAATGAATATCATGCCGCACATTATTGCGGGGGATTTTGATTCAATCAGCGAAGAGCAAATGTACTACTGGGGAATCAAACCTATCGAACCGGGACAACAACCCTACACTGGCAAAGATAATATCTTAATTGTTCCCACTTACGATCAGAACCACACAGATTTAGAAAAAGCGATACAGTATTGCGATCAACAACAGGCGAACAGCATTACAATTATCTGCGCGACAGCGGGCAGGCTCGATCATCACGAACACACCATGCACATACTTGCTAATT
>DAIDIB010000037.1:7874-18226 GCA_027459575.1 Gammaproteobacteria bacterium
TATTATCGACCCGACCGATTGATGTTGTTACATACTGAACTACAAACATTACGTTACGCGCGAGATGAAGAGGTGGTTATTACGGGCAAACCTGGCGATGTGTGTGGTTTTAACGCTAAACACACTGGTCGCATAACGTCACACGGTTTAAAGTACGAATGCCACAACCTTGAAACCAGTATTAGCAATGAATTAACTGGCACACATGCGACACTCACCATCGCCGGCGGCGCATTGTTGATCATGCCATCACTGCTGGTTCCTTAGTATTAATTTCTGTTATACTTGAAATATTGGAGTATCTTTCCGAGATTTCAAGGTAAAAATAATGCCTTTAACTATAAGTAGAAGTGATTATTTATTAAGAATCAATAGGTTGATTAAAAACCACCCTGTGGTGGCATTAATTGGGCCGCGGCAGGTGGGAAAAACAACCTTGGCAAGAGATATTGCCCAGACGTACAAGCAATCTACCTTTTTTGATCTGGAAAATCCGTCACACATTGCGCGACTTCAAGATCCCATGCTGGCGCTGCAGCCACTAACAGGGTTAATAGTGATCGATGAAATTCAGCATCACCCAGATTTGTTCAAAGTGCTGAGAGTATTATCTGATGAGCCTGCTAATAAACGAAAATTTTTAGTACTTGGCAGCGCGTCTCCTACTTTATTGCAACAAACTTCCGAATCGCTGGCAGGTAGAATCGCCTATATCGAAGTGAATGGGTTTTCACTACAAGAAGTCGGTGTTTCACATTTAATGAAATTATGGTTACGTGGCGGATTTCCTCGTTCATATACAAGTAGTGATAGCGAAGCAAGTACTGAATGGCGGCAAAATTTTATCAGAACATTTCTGGAGCGAGATTTGCCACAACTAGGCATCAATATTCCGGCAGTTACCATGCGGCGTTTCTGGATGATGCTGGCACATTATCATGGACAGATATGGAATACAGCGGAGTTTTCGCGCGCATTTGGCATGAGCGACAAGACAGTCAAATATTATCTTGATGTTTTGACATCAACTTTTGTTATTAAGCAACTTTCGCCGTGGTGGGAGAATATTTCCAAACGACAAGTTAAATCACCCAAAATTTATTTAGCAGATACTGGGTTACTTCATACACTATTAGGTATCGATAATCAGGAACAACTCGAAAGTCATCCTAAAGTTGGAGCATCGTGGGAAGGTTTTGCATTGAGTGCAGTGGTAACGCAAATGAATATCCAGCCTGAAGAAATATTTTTTTGGAGCACACATACAGGCGCTGAAATGGATTTGTTAATTATGCGTGGTAATTCGCGTCTTGGTTTTGAATTTAAGCGCACAACAACCCCCGTTGTGACTCGTTCAATGCTGGTGGCGCTCGAAGATTTAAAACTGACGCATGTTTATGTGGTGCATGCTGGGAAAGAAACCTATCCGCTTACACCTAATATCACTGCGATCGCATTAATTAATATTGAGTCACTTAACGTCAATTAGTTGGATGTAGCTCGGACACGCTCTTTGTGTCCGGGATCACTTAACAAAAGTGATACACCAGCGCCACCATCACCTGGTTATCCGACGGATTCACTACTGCATTGTTCGGCGTGGAATTAGACGTTGAAAATGAATTATAAAACATATGCGTATATTCCAACCGACCGCTGAATTGATCATGTATCAGCGTTTCCAGACCCAAACCCAAATTCAAGCCACTGCTGGTTTTAGATTTTGAAGCGTAGTTGCCAATGAATGTCTCGGTGTACTTCATCTTCGCGTAAGTGTAACCAAAACGTAGATAAGCCAGTGTGGATGGCGTTAAATAGAAACCCGGCAACAGCGCGGCGCCGTAACTGCTGTTGACCACATAATTTGCCGTGTAAGCGCCGATAGGCAGGGCTAGCGAGGAAGTATAAGTGGTACCCGCGTTGCTGGTATTCGCTAACACTTCACCGCCGATATAAAACCGGTTTCTAATAACCGGCATGCCATAACCAAAGAACAAACCGCCAACGAGCCCCGTGGCATTTAACACCGGATTAGAATTAATACCATCTACCAAGGTAATTTTCTGACGCACGCGATACATATCATAACCGCCTTGCAAGCCAGCATAAAATCCATGATGTAAAGTCGGCGGAGGAGGGCAGCAATATTCCTTGAAATGGTCTTTCATGCTATTTGCCTGATTTGCGCACGCAACATTAGCGGCGAAAATCATGATTGATGCTGCCATGAAGCGTTTCATCCCTGCACGCATGATACTCTCCAAAAAATCATTAGACTTATAATAGAACAGAGCCGCGCGGGTAAGCAAGCCATGCATTTGCTTTAATTCGCGTTTGTTACTTACCTTACAACCGTGCTGCTAGCGCAATGAAGTTTGGCACTGCTAACGAGCCTAAGCCAGTTTGATCATTCCAGTATTGGCTTTCAATGACGCCCAATGTTGAGTCCCACCCGAACGTTATGTACACCAGATTATGATAAAGCGTAAATGCAGATAAGGGCGCGCCCGCTGCAATTTGTGGTGCGGTTGGCTTGGTGGCGCCGCTGATAATAATATGTGGCGCGGTAATTAAATTTAGCGCTTTATTAGCCACTAGCGCATTGTAATTATTGTAAAGCATGGGCGCTGCATGGCCAATTGGGTTTTCTCCGCCGGCAAAAATGGCTCTCGCCTGATTGCTTAATGCTAACACGGCGGTAAATAATGGACAGGCAAGACTCGTGCCGCCATCAACTAATGCTGTGCCGCCAACCACAATTCGCAAACCTGTTTGTGGATCACCTAACATTTCAACATCGGGTGTGGCACGTTTGTTATATGAAGCAATGGTGCCATTGTTGTAGCCAACGGCATTAAAATTATTAATAATACTTTGCCAGCTTGCCGGCCCATAATATTTGCTAATACCACCGGTAACGCCCGCATGAAAATTAGCATTGTTACTAAAATAATTTCCCCAGCCTAACTCAAAAACATAATGCCAGTTGGCATCAACAAACAAAGACGTCGCACCTATTGCGGTAGCATACGTTGAACTCGCGGGATAAATAACCGATGCTGATGAAGTGATTTGACATTTATCGCCAATTGGCGCCGAGGTTCGATCCCCGCAGTCTCCACTTGAAAAATTAACGCTTATTCCATTCATGACCGCTGATTGCAAAGATGATTCCAATGACTCGTTCGCGGTCTCGCTGTCACCCCAACTGTTTGAGATGACATGCGCATTTGAAAAGCCAGCAATTACATGATTATTGTTAATCAGGATGTCGATGACATTTGCCAATGTGTCGTCAAAAGTATCGCCTAGCGCAAGCACGATATTCGCGCCTGGCGCCAGGGTATGCGCCGACTCAACATCGAGCCCTGTTTCTGTGCCACTGCCCGAACCGGTGCATTGGGTCGTACACGGGTTACCATTGGCATCAATAGCCGCAAAATTGGCGGACGTTAATGCCGGCAATACGCCGCTGCCATATTGGTTTGCATCGTTGATTATCTGTGAGGGAGAATTTACGCTAACATCATCAACAATCACGATGGTTTGCCCGGAACCATCTATTTTTCGACCATAAATTGGCGCAATACTTGATAGCTGATAAACAGTTTGTAGCGTGCTTGCACTAAAGCCGGAGAGGGAGTTATCTGTCGCTGTTGTCAGAGGCCCCCATGTATTCCATTTAAATGTAAACTCATGTGGTGGCTGAGGAGGCAGCTGAGCAGACCTCGCATGCTCTGAAGCAAATGCATGAAAGCGAGGAATATTCGTCAATCCAGTTATACTGTGGATTGACTCTGCAATCGCTACGGGTAAAGAAGGTTGTGATATGGTGCCGTAATAAAATTTATCTTTGTAGCGGTAGCGATTAAATTTAATCTGCAAAACCTGCCCAACTTGTCTGACTGTCCCGCTCACTTTAACCATATTGGCAACGATGACAGCATGTAATCCATTATTTAAAAAATAGTGTTGTACTGATTTTTTGGTATCTGGCGTAGGTGCAAATAAAGTCTGGTATTCATCTTTTGTCATAAATTGATGGTAACGCGGACTATGACGATCATAAATATCACGAGCTAACTGGTCCATTTTGGCTTTGTTACGGAATTTTAACCAAAGAGTAAAAGTAATTTTTTCATTCGGATCAACTTCACCTGCCAACGTTCCCTTGTTTACAATGACTGGCGCCAGGCTTTGCAGAGCCACTCGCGGTGTTACCGTTGTCGCGGTAACAAAACTGCTGCTAATACACATTAGCAAAAGTACACTCAATTGATTGAGCCGACGCATTTTTATTTCCTTATCCTTAGCTTAATTGGAATATGCCGTTAATGGTGCTGTCTGCAATAAATCCAAGCATATTTCCCGTTGTTAAAGAGTAAACATAGCCATTTTGTGTAGCCGCATATTCCGCGCTGTCGCTTGAATTCACAAATAAACTATGTACAGTCTGGGCATAAAGCGTCCATGCGCCACCACCCGTTAACGCTGTGCTGGTATAGGCATACTCGTCACTGGTGCTTGCGTACAAGGTGCTGCCGCCTACGTAAAGACTTGTGACAGCAGTACCATCTGGTTGGCCATTAATTAACGACCATGTGGAGCCGTTATCACTTGAATAGGCGACATTACCATTTGCCGTACCCGCATAAAAGTTTCCTGACGTTGTCACAAAAATACTATCAATTTCACTGCCATCTGGCTGTGCCGTGGTGCTTAGCCAGCTAGCGCCATTATTTGATGAATAATAAAGATTACCGGTTGCTGTGCCGACATACAGTTTGCCTGTTGTATCAAGAAATAAGCTCGTAATGGTATTGTTATCTGGCGAAGTGGTCGCCGTCCAGGATTTTCCGTTTAAGGAGTAATAAATATAATCGCCGCTGCACGCATACATATAATTAGATGTCGCGCTGACACACTTGATCGCGGTTCCATTATTGGGCGAGCTTGTGGTGGGTGCCCAATTTGCGCCGCCATTCGCCGAAACATAAACATTGCCATTTGCGGCGCCAGCCAATAATAAATCACTCGTCATACTGGTCACTTGTACATTGATGGGGTATTGCATACCATCGGCTGTCGGCTTTGCCCATTCACGTAAATAAGTGGAAATGATTTCCGGCGACGCAGTATTTAATGTCACCGAAATAGTACAGGTTTGGCCAGGCGTTAACACGCTCCCGCATGTATTCGATGAAATTGATAATCCACTTCCGCCCGGAAATTCACTTTTATCGATTGCGGTAAATTTGACGTTTTGTGACACATTCGTTACCAGATAACTCGCGGTGAACGGCAAGGTTAACAATGATATTGTTGAAGGGAAGGGCGTTATCGGAGTGATAGCGATAATATGCGCGAAAGCGCTAAGTGGGATCACTAAACAAACCGCGGCGATTAATCTTTGCTTTATGCGATAATAGATCATAGCGTTCTCTTAGAAAAAATGCGTCAAACTTATGTAAACATTATTCGATCTTAATCGCCCCGGTTGCAATGCATACGGATAATCTGCGTTACGTTCGCCAAATCGAATGTTACCAAAATTCATATATTGGTAACCAAGGGCGATCCGATCATGCATTAATTCCGATGTGTTGCCATTAAGGTTAAAATCATAGCCCACGCCAACACCCAACTCATAAGCCAAATTTACACTGGTATACGCCTGGAAGGGTGGATAAACAACGAAACCATCGCTATAGAAGGGGCTTTCTTGATAATTACTTTGCCTATTCCAGGAAGATCCAATCCCTGCATTTAGATAGGGTTTAAATTGATGATAAAGCCATGTGAATTTGATTTGTGCCATCGCAACCCACTGATCGATTTCATACTTGTAGTTATATAAATAATTTGTGTTCCCTGGGGCCGATTCAATTACCTGTCCAGAAATATCAAAATTATTCAGTGTTCGATACAGACCCAAGCCAAGCGCCATTGCTGGCCGCCAGGCTTCGCCGCTCCACTCATATCCGCTATTCAGATTTAACAGGGTGGTTGAATTATTTCGATGGAAAGGGGGATAGCTATCTGTAATCGTGGTTCCGCTGGTATAAACAATGGCTGGATTGCTGCCGCCAATGATTGCAAAACTGTCACCGATTATTCCGCCAACATAAAAATGACCGTTAGCAGCTAGCGCCGTTGTTGAAAAACATAAAATTAAATAAAATAATTTAACGCATTGCTTCCCTGTCAAAAAAAATCCTCCTGGGCTCAACTCTTTTCATGGCGCGATATTGTCAATAAACGTCCTTTGCATGAATGATAATCTTCTTTATGTTAAGAAAATATATTTTATTACAAAAATAACTGCAAGCACGATCACCGTTGCGTTCAAATCCTTCCACTTGCCACTCAGCAGTTTCACCACCGCGTAGGTGATAAATCCCAATGAAATCCCTTCCGCAATAGAAAACGTCAGTGGCATGGCAATCGCTGTGATAACAGAAGGCGCATACTCCGTCACATCATCCCAGTTAAATTCAGTAAATGCCCGTGCCATCATACATGCAACATACACCAGTGCTGGCGCTGTAGCATAAATGGGAATAGAAGACGCCAGCGGCGCGAGAAACAACATCAACAAAAATAGCATCGCGACAACTACCGCGACTAATCCAGTTCGTCCACCAGCTTTCACACCAACGGTGCTTTCCAGATAACTCGTCGTAGTTGATGTGCCGAAAATAGCGCTTGCTACCGCTGCTAAACTATCCGCCGCCAAGGCGCGATTAATACGCGGCAATTTGCCATGCGCGTCCATCAATCCTGCGCGATGCGCAACGCCAATCAACGTGCCAGAATTATCAAATAAATCCACAAACAAAAACGCGAAAATAATCGTGGCAAGATCAGCGCGCCATAAATGCTGCAAGTCCATCTGCATAAAAGTCGGCGCGATGGAAGGCGGCAAAGAAAACACGCCGTTAAAATGATTAATCCCTAATAAAATGCCAAGCACTGTCACAATTAAAATGCTGATAATAATGCCGCCCGTCACATTCAGCGCATCAAAAGCGATAATCAGAAAAAATCCCACAATAGCAAGCAGCGCCGTGGGTTGATGCAAATTGCCGAGCGTCACCAGTGTCGCCGTATTACCCGTAATAATTCCCGCGCTCTTTAAACCAATAATTCCCAAAAACAAACCAATACCCGCGACAATCGCCACTTTAAGTGATTTCGGGATACTATTAACAAGAAATTGTCGAACGGGCAGCACACTCAAAATAAAAAACAGCAAGCCCGCGATGAACACCGCACCCAGCGCCGTCTGCCAGCTATAACCCGCTCCTAACACCACGCCAAAGGTAAAATATGTATTGAGCGCCATGCCCGGCGCCAACGCGATAGGGTAGTTAGCCAGCAATCCCATCACTGCCGAACCAAAAGCCGCCGCCAGACACGTAGCGGTAAACACCGCGCCCTTATCCATCCCCGTCTGCGCCAGCAAAGTGGGGTTAATAAAGATGATGTATGACATGGTTAAAAAGGTCGTAATGCCACCCAATATCTCCGTACGCACTGTTGAGTGGTTGTTTTTTATATGAAAAAATCTATTCAGCATTTTTACTGGCCATTAATAAGTATCTGGAAGCGATAAAGTATACTACGTCCACCCACACTCGTCATGAAACTCAGGGCGGGCAGCAAGAGAATCTGAAGGCGTACCACAAACCCCCTAGTTTCTAACCCCCAAACCCAGTACCATCTCCAGAACGCCTAGGGATTGGATTTTACCGCAACATGGAAAAGTGCAAGAGAATACTAGCAACGCTCACGCTAACGGCATTAGCAGCCAGCGTCACTTTCGCCGAACCTAGAACGTTCATCGGCCCCACCGCCCACCTCGGCATTGTAAAAACCATCACCGACGAAAGCGCATTCGCACTAGCCGGTGAAGTTGGCCCAAAAAATTTACGCGCCATTGGTACCGTCGGTTGGGAATTCGATTATCACCAACGGGTCAAAGGTACCCTGGAATATTTGCGAGAAAAACTTACTTATTCTTTTCCCACCGGCAATCAGCAAGAATGGATGGGTCAGGCCGCCATTGGTTTAGATTATCAATACGATTTTCGTCAAATCGAGCCCTATAACACCCTGCTTGATCTTTCCGGCTATTATTCTCATTCGCCAAGTAAAAATTTAGGTGTCACCACGCTAACTTCGACTATTTCAACAACTAAAACATCCTCCACAGTTTACAATCGAATTGCTGGCGCAAATGCCTTTGGTGGTGGTCCGGGTTTAACTATCGCTACGCTGGGCGGTACAGCCGCTGGACTAGAATTAGATTACGACAATGTACATTATGACACTAAAAATGCTCCCGCATTAACTGTAAAAGGTCTGGGTGGCACCTTCCGTTTAAGTCAACTGCTCACAGAAAATGTAAAAGTGAGCGCCTCCGCCGCGGTGCGTAAACCATTCAACGATTATGCAGGGAACATCAGTTTCGGCAATGTGGATTTTCATGGCATTTGGTCACTCAGTGCTTTCGGCGATTACATGATCGGCAAAAAAACCTTGCCATCCAGTTATAACGTCGGTTTAGGCGCGGATTATTTCATTGACGCCCGCAAAGATGATTTGCCACCGCTGCCGCAACGCCCCATGCCGCAAAATTATAAAGATTACAAAGATTATAAAGACATGCCACCGCTGGTTTGGGTAGAGCCAGAAGTGGTGGATAAAGATTTATTGAACTGGGTAGCGGTACCGGTGCATACACCGCCACTTTATACTGTGCCTGATAATAAAATTAAGATACTCACTATATGTGATTTGCCCGCACCTGTTTTCTCGGGCCCGATTCCTGATCAAAATGTAGGATATGTTCCGTTTATACTCGATGTTTCGCCATACTTCACTGGACAAAACTTAACATTCACAATTAATCCAGCGCCGCCTTTTGATGGCAGTGGTATGTCAATATCCGGCAGTACCCTGACAGTTGATTTTAACGTGTATAATACGGAACAAATTTCTATTACCGCGACAAATGCTTGTGGTTCAGTTACTTCTAACGTAGTTACTTTTAACTTCTAAGGATCAAGTCTCTGCTTGCTGCATACCTAATAGGCGGTAAGAACAGGCTCTTAAAGGACCCCATCTTCCTGAAACTGCGCCATCAATTCATCCAACTCACGCAAGTTGCGATAATGAATCACCAACTTGCCCTTGCCTTTGGCGTTGCATTGAATAGCGACGCGCATGCGCAATTGTTTGGAAAGAGAATCTTGCAGTTTTTGTAAATCAGGATCGATGGATTTACGAGAGAAGGGGGTGACGTTGCTAGTGCCACTTTGCAAGCGACGCACCAGTTGCTCGGTGTCGCGCACATTCAAGCCGCGCGTGGTAATGATTTCGATAGCTTGTAACTGCAGTGCTTCCGGCAGCGCGATTAACGCGCGGGCATGACCCATTTCAATCATGCCTTTTTCCAGGCAGGTTTTAATCGCTTCAGGCAGTGTCAGCAAGCGCAATAAATTAGTAACAGTAGCGCGGGATTTGCCAACCGCTTCTGCCACCTGTTGATGTGTCATGCCAAATTCACCAATCAGGCGTTGTAGAGCAGCCGCTTCTTCAACAGGATTTAAATCCTGGCGCTGAATATTTTCGATAAGCGCGATAGCCATCGCCGCTTCATCGGGGATGTCGCGCACAATCGCGGGAATTTCCGTGAGGCCAGCCTGTTGCGCGGCGCGCCAGCGACGTTCACCGGCGATAATTTCAAATTGATTGCCATTTTGTGGTCGCACAATAATTGGCTGGATAACGCCTTGTGTGCGGATAGAATTGGCCAACTCTTCCAGTGCTTCTGGGTTCATGTCACGTCTGGGTTGATATTTGCCGCGATGGATTTGCGTGACAGATAATTGTCGGAGCGTTTCGTGCGCAATGACTTCATTCGCGGTTTCTTTTATCTGACTAACTTCGCCGCCCGTGTAAGCCAGCAGCGCATCCAAAGATTTACCAAGACCACGTTTTTTGACCATCAGATATACCATTTCAGAAGTGAAGGATAAAAATAACTATGTTAATCTTAAACAATTGGCAGGAGAAATGGAATCATGTTGCCACCCGTTATCCGGATTTTTTTTGCGATCGAGTTACCTGAGTCGGTTAAGGACACGTTGGGTCGATTTATCGGTGAAATGAAAAAAACCGCCAAGTCTAAAGGTATTCGCTGGACCAAGCCTGAAAATCTGCACATTACTTTGCAGTTTATGCCAGAAGTGCGCACAGAGCATCTGGAAGGGATGGTGAGGTGCGTGCGAGAGGAGTTAAAGGCTGTGCAGGATAAAACCGCCTTCAGCCTGGGCAATATCCATCTT
>DAIDIB010000038.1 GCA_027459575.1 Gammaproteobacteria bacterium
CCTTCCGGCAAGCGCAACAACGGGTCTTCATCTGGCAAAAAGCCGCGCTGGAAAGAACCAAGAAAAGGCCTCGAAGAAAGTTGACCGTGACTAGCTGACATATCGATAACCTCGTTTTTTGTTTATGGGTCCCGGCTGGAGCCTGTCCCCGAATACTTTTATCAGGAGCCGGGATGACGTTTCATTATGCTGCAAATACAACCGAACCTTCACGCATGGTCATTTTCACATCCAATCCAGAAGACAGCACAACCAAATCAGCGTCTTTGCCAATTTCGATGGAACCCTTATTAGCGTGCAGCTTCAGCTTGCGAGCCGGGTTGTAGGATACCATGCGCAGCGCGTCTACCAAAGTACAGCCGCTAAATTGCATGATGTTTTTGATTGCTAGCGGAATTTTCAGCAAGCTGCCAGCCAGCGTGCCATCCTTTAACGCCGCCACGCCATTTTGCACGGTCACTTGCTGGCCACCCAAATCATATTGACCATCGCACATGCATTTGGCGCGCATGGCATCGCTGATTAATATCAATCTGTCGGTGCCTTTTGAACGATAGACCATCTCAACAGTGGCTGGGTGCAAATGCACGCCATCTGCAATCAAATCAACCGTAACCTCTGGCGTTAATAATAATGCACCGGCTGCTCCGGGCGCGCGATGATGCAAGCCACTCATGGCGTTAAATATGTGTGTGCCATGTGTGCAGCCAGCTTTAATTGCCGCGGTGGTTTGTTCGTAATTCGCGTCAGTATGCCCGATAGCGGCAACGATATTCGCCTCGCATAACGCTTCAATCAGTTTAATCACACCCGGCAACTCAGGCGCGAGCGTGACAAGTTTAATCGCGCCTTGCGCGAGACGCTGCCATTCCGCCACCAACGCGGCATCAGGCGCCAGCACATTTTTTGCGTTTTGCGCGCCGCATTTATCTTTCGCAATAAAAGGCCCTTCCAGATGCACACCTAACACAGCCGCGCCGGTTTTTTGTTGTATCGCGTCAGGAATAGCGGCCAGCACCGCTTCAATCTCTTTTTTTGGCGCCGTCATGGTGGTGGCGAGATAACCCGTCACACCTTCTTCCGCCAACGCATTGCCGATCGTTGCAAATGATTCCGCCGAAGCATCCATTACGTCGCTACCGCGCGCACCGTGTACATGCAAATCAATAAATCCTGGCACCAGCATGTCATCCGCTTGCAGTTTGATTTCTTTCGCGGGATGATGATGGCTCGCCATATTTTTGGGAATGATGGCTTTGATTTTGTCGTGTTCCACCACTACTGCGTGATCTGACAGCCATGTTTGACCTTGCAAAATTCGCATGCCGGAAAAAACAGTACAATTATTTTTTTGCATTTGCTTTCCTTACTAATAAAATCGCACCCGCATCAGGTGGCGAGCTAACCAGCACTAAACGTGAGCGTAATTCTTTGCTGAGAAAAGGCTCGATAAAATGCGCGACACCACCCACCAGCGCACATGGCAATGGTTTAGTATGAGACTGCTGTGCGTGTAACAGGGTATTAGCGATCAAATCAACGCATTTCGCCGCTTGTTTTAGCAAATCGCACGCGACAGGATCATGTTGCTGGCTTTGCTCTATCACAATTCGCGCTAACTCTGCGAAAGCTGTCGCATTTGCCGCATTCGCCCAGGTTGTTAATTTCGAAACATCATTGTTAAAACGCCGCAATACCAGTTGCGACAGAACGGATTTCCCAGATCGACCATCAATCGCTTGCACGGTTTTTTTCACTGCCTGCATACCTAACCATGCGCCGCCACCATCATCATCATGCGGAAAACCAAAACCGCCGACTTTTTTGGTCACACCTCTTTGAATTTGATACCCAACCACACCCGTGCCAACGATAATGACCGCGCCATCTTGCGTGCCATGCGCGCCTAAACACGCGGTGTGCGCATCAGAAGTGACGACGCAGGTTTTAAAGGGATGCGTAGTATTAACGAATGCCTGATACGCCGCGGTGATTTCACTGCCAGCGATGCCCATGCCGGCGTGAAAATGAATATCTCTGTTGGTTATCAACAATGAATGTCTTAGTAAAATTTTATTTAACGCGGAATAAATAGATTGCCACACTTGCGCGGGAGAAAATCGCATACTGGCGGGACCACCCGTTTCCCTGCCTAACAACTCTCCCTGCTCGTCTTCCAGACGCACGGTGCATTTTGTCGCGCCACCGTCGACACCCACGTATAAATTCCTTATCAACTTCTCTGTCTCCTTAAATGCGAAAGTGGAATACGCGTCACACCATCTTCGCCAGCTTTAAATCCCGCGTTTTTTTGTGGCGCAAACGCATGCGCGTTAATTATTTCAAACGTCAATTCGTAGCTGCCGTCTTCTGCTGATCGCAGCTGTTTTTTTAATTCAGCCGATGGACTAGCGCGCAACATCTTGCTGGCTTGCAATTCATACCATAATTTTTCCGGCTCTTCATATGATAAAGTGTAATAATCCACATCCAGCACCGGATCAGCAAAACCTGCCTGCATCAGCATATCACCGCAATCATGCATATCAAGCAAAGGCGGCGCATCTTCGGCATTGATTATTCCACGCAACTGTTGCAAAGTATCCATCCCCAACGCGGTGAACATCAGCAACCCTTCTGGGCGCAACACCCGCCGCCATTCCCGCAACTCAAGCGTCGTTAAATTCGCGAACACCATGTCCACCGAATCATCCGGCAAAGAGGCGATTTCACCTAACGTGTGAATATACGCATCTGGATATCGCTGTTGCAGAGTGTGCGTGATTTCATTTGTGCCACATGCCGCAACAATGATCTTGGGCTGTATCGTCATCCAGTCCAGACGCGATATCGCTTCACGACCCGCTTCAGTCACAATCACCGCTGATTCTTCGTACTCTAAAGGAGAACTTTGTATGTCTTTTACTTCGTTCATTAACACTTGCCTCAATTATCTGCCCGTTCAGTGTGTGCTATGCGGTTTTAGCGCCGAGCCATCGCACAATCTATGCACACCTTGTTTTGATAGTTGTAGAGTATACGCTGAGCCAAGCCACGGCGCACACCCTGCTATTTACGCGGTGTTTCCTTATAGGGAGCCGATGATGCAGATGATAAGAAAATTGAAATTTAATCAACAGCTTGTCTATGCCAAAACGCTGGGCATATTGTTGGCTAGCAAGGTGCGGGAAGAATGGTATAAAGGGCGATCGTTGCCTGACCGGCTGATTCCCGTGCCGCTTCACCCCCTGCGCATGAGGGAGCGGGGTTTTAACCAGGCGGTGGAAATTGGCCGTCACGCGGCGCGTGAGTTGGGCCTTAGCATGGATTCTCATTCGGTCACACGCATCAAAGCAACCCAGGCGCAAAGCGGACTTTCCAGAGCAGCGCGTCAACGAAACCTGCAAGGCGCTTTTGCCTGCCACACGCGTTTTGACGGACTTTCTGTCGCGATTCTGGATGATGTGGTCACAACGGGGCAGACTGTAGCGGAGTTGAGTAAAATATTGCAACAGCAAGGAGCTGCAAACATTGATATCTGGTGCTGTGCAAGAGCGTAGCCTGTCATCCCCGCCCCCGATAAAAGCATTCTAAAAAAATTCGCGCCCAAGCTGTTATCGGCACTGCGACCCGATCAACATCAGCCAGCACAGCTGGAGGATTCAGGTAAGGAAAAAGAAAAAATTTTATCGCCAAGAGGATTGTTTGCTGTCAGAAAATAAATCATTTATGTATTCGGTGCATCATGTTAACCTTCGCTCCGATATGTGCTATAAACGAGCATACATAAAAGAGGTTAAAAATTATGCAAGATTTAGAAACTTTTATTTCCGCCCACTGGCAACTAGCCTATGGCTTTGCCGCTGTGCTAACACTATTAGTAATAATTGAATTTCTGCGCGCCCGACGCGCCACCGCCATGGTGGATACCTCCCGCGCAGTGCATTTGATGAACCGCGAAAACGCAGCGGTAATCGACACGCGCATGACCGACACGTTCCGTCAGGGTCATATTATTGATGCCAATAATATTTCGCTCGATGAGCTGCATCAAAACACCAAAAAACTGGATAAGTTGAAAAATAAGCCCGTCATCCTTATATGCAATAGTGACGCCGAGGCGCAAAAAACAGCCGCTTCTTTGGCGAAACTTGGCTATAATAGTTACGCGCTGGCTGGTGGTATTCGCGCATGGAAAGAAGCCGGATTGCCACTCGTCAAAAGTTAATATTTATTAATCTTAAGGGTAAGATATGTCGAACAAAGAAGCACAAGCTCCACAATTTGAAATCCAGCGTATTTATGTCAAAGATATTTCTTTTGAATCACCCAATACGCCGCACACTTTTACCGAAGAATGGAAACCAGAAGTTTCTCTTAATCTCGAAACCAAAAGCTCGAAAATTAACGACAATTTGCACGAAGTGGTTATTTCTGTCACGGCGACCGTCACGTCTGATAAAAAGACCGCTTTCCTGATCGAAGTCGATCAGGCGGGTGTGTTCATGGCGAATGGTTTTTCCAATGAACAGCTACATCAAATGCTTGGCAGCTTCTGTCCGAACATTCTGTTCCCCTACGCGCGTGAAGTTATTTCCGACACCGTGGTACGTGGTGGTTTCCCGCAATTAATTCTCGCGCCAGTCAATTTTGACGCGCTTTACGCACAGCACATGGAAAAACAGCAACAGGGCGCTGCTGGTGGTGACAAGCAAACAACCAGTCATTAATTCAGTGACTGAAAGAGGAAAATCATGGAAGGTATCATAGCGAAGCCTATTGCTATTCTTGGCGCCGGTTCCTGGGGTACGGCACTTGCGCTCTATCTCGCGCGGCGGGGACAAACCGTTCGACTTTGGAGCATTGAAGCTTCCGAAGTGGCCGCCATGCTGGCCGAACACGCCAATCATCGCTACCTGCCTAATATTGATTTTCCCGATACCATTCAGCCTACCGCCAATCTGGCAGATGCAGTCAAAGGCATCGATACAATATTAATAGCGGTACCTTCTGTTGGTTTTCGCAATACGCTCGCCATGATGAAGCCTCTCATTACGCCTGACGCGCGCCTCATCTGCGCGAGCAAAGGACTGGATGATGAAACGGGTCATTTGTTTAATGACGTGGTCGCGGAAACACTGGGCAATGACCGCTTGTTTGCCGTGCTATCAGGGCCTTCATTTGCTCGCGAAGTGGCGATGGGCTTGCCAACCGCGGTTGTACTGGCTAGCGATAATCTCTACTTCGCCAAAGAACTGGCACAGTACTTTAACACTCCTATCTTCCGCGCTTATGCATCAAATGATGTGAAGGGCGTTGAAGTGGGCGGCGTGCTGAAAAATGTGATCGCGATAGCCACCGGCATGACAGATGGCATGGACTATGGCGCTAACGCGCGCTGCGCGCTGATCACGCAGGGTCTGGAAGAAATCACTCGCCTGGGCGTGGCACTGGGCGCTAAAGCGGAAACCTTCGTTGGCCTCGCCGGCATGGGCGACTTAATCCTCACTTGCACAGACAATCAATCACGCAATCGTCGCATGGGTCTTGCCTTGGGCAAGGGGCAAAATGTGGCGGAAGCTGAAAAAGAAATTGGCCAGGTAGTTGAGGGTAAGCGTAACGCGGAACTGGTTGCCTTGTTAGCCAGCAAGTATCACATTGAAATGCCTATTTGCAGCATGGTGTGGCAAGTGTTGCAAGGGCAAATATCCGCTACGGAGGGAATGAAGCGCTTACTGGCCACATCAATCGTATAACAACTGATCCAGCGCCGTCACACCCCCACGGCCAGAGCCTTTAATCAGCTCAGTCAACACATCGATCATGCAGAGGATACGTAAAGAGTGCGGCGTGATTTCATCGAATACCGCTTTGACGCCCAGCGCCGTGCCTTCGGCTTCTTCGAAAGTCACACCAATGCCATAACCCAGACACAAAGAAGATAATTGATCGGCGCGGCGTGCGATACCGGGCAATAAACCGGTATTGGCAAACACCTCTTCCATCGTCATCGGACGGCCATTCAAGCTAAATTGCGCGTTCATCGCGCGTGCTACTTTGGCCATCTGTTCAGAAATGTCTTGAATTGCCATATTTAGTCCTTACTTCTTCCACCAGGGCTGGGCGATTTTGCGTGGACCGGCTATGTAGGATCGCAGCCAGCGGGAAAACACTGTCAGTGAAAACCCATAATACTCAATGGCGCCAAAGAATAGGGTTGCCGTCACGGCAAAAACAAAAGTCCATAAGCGGATATGCAGCAAGAACAAAAACAACGGAAACGTTGCTCTAAAATCCACTATGAAGAAGCGCACATTCCGCGCCGAGTCACGCCAGTGAGCCATAAATTATCCTTGAAGTCATATGATGAGTTTACCTTTGCAGGTGGCATAGGTTCAAGCATGAGTAGCCCGGGTGCGCTTTTTGCACCCGGGAGCGTGGCTTCGTTTAAACTTACCTCCCCGGGTGCAAAAAACGCACCCGGGCTACTAAACTTACCTCCCCGGGTGCAAAAAACGCACCCGGGCTACGCTTTACCCAACAGACATATCGTTATATTATCAACAGATAGCCACAGGGATATCGTGTGATATGCTTAATAAAATTAATACTAAAATTGGTGTAGTGTGCTCCCTCTGCTTGATCATTTGCGCATGCGCGGCACCCAAGCCACCTCAAGAACATAATTGTACTGATTCAGACAACTCCATGGCAGAAGCTTCTTATTCCGTGAGTCGTTCTATTGTCGATTTGGCGGAAAGCGCGCAAGCCGCGCATCCAACGCCAAACTTAACCCCACCTCCGAGCCCGGCGTCTTATGGCATGGGCGGGACCACCAGCGTCGACTGGTCGGGTCCCGTGGAACCGCTAGTGAATCAGCTAGCCAAAGCATCCAATTATCGAGTGCGCGTATTAGGCACACGTCCCGCTATTCCTGTGATTGTGACGGTGAATGAAAAGAGAGCCATGTTGGGCGATATTTTACGCGATGTGGGCTATCAATGTGGTGAGCGCGCCGCGGTAATTGTGTTTCCAAATAGTCGCGTCATTGAATTGCGTTACGCGAAAAATTGATGAGGCATTCAGTCGAGATGCATAAATTGTTTAGGGACGTCGTCTTGGCAAATGCCGGGACTCAGGAAAAATCTGGATCCCGGCTTTCGCCGGGACGACTATTTCAACTATTAGTTATTTTTTTGTCGGTTGCATTAACCAGCTGCTCTAGCCGTCAGCAAAACCTCGACAACATCAATACCACCAATATGCAGCAATTAGAAAGCGTGCAAGTCACCATGAATACCGGTTCCTCGCCGTCAAAAAACGAACTCAGCCCGTTACGCGCCAAAGCATTACGTGATACAGCGATGAGCCTGGGCGCACAGGCAGGGCTTGCCTCCGCGTCTGAAAAAATCAACGCGCACACCGCGACACGCAGAAAAGACCTGGAAACCATTTACAACTTCAACGCGCTGATGCTCGCTCACGGTGTGCTGCCACCAGTGCTTGAAATGGGCGACAACAGCTTGAGCCTGGACGACCCCAACACCATTCGGGTCGCTGACCGCACTTACAAGATCGTGGCGCAAGCACGCTTCGCCACCACCGCGCCCAACTGGCGTGAATATTTATGGCTAACATTCGACAAACCCATACTGCCAGACAAAACCTTGCTGCCAAGAACCAGTGAAGAAAACAAAGTGTGGCGCGAGGGCATTCGCGTCGGCTGGGAAAAAGGCCAACAGCAAGCCTCCAGTATCTTTCAGCAAAACCTGTCGCGACTCAAACGCGATTTTCGTGGCATGCTGCTCTATCGCAAATTGCTCGAAGAAAAAATGATTAGCCCGCCATTTGTCGCGCGCACGGAACTGGGCATTACTGGCGACGGCGATGACATGCGAATTAACGATCAAGTCTTACGTATCGTTGAGCTACCCAAACTTCAAACTAGCGGCAAACATTGGAATGCCATCGTGGTGAAAAAAGATGAGTGATTTTTTATTTCCCCAAGAGCCTATACGGCTCACTATTGACGCGTTGAATGACTTGCTTATTCACAGCGTGAAACTTGGCTCATCCGATATCACCCTGCAAACGGGCGAACCGGTTTACGCGGAAATTTATGGCAAGCTGCATAAAATCACGCGGCGTCGTCTGTCGAACACAGAAGTATCTGATGTCATAAACGCCATGTACGGCCCCAACGCAACCACCATGATCGCTTCCGGCAAAGATGTCGACACACACTATGAAATACGCCCTAACCGCAGCGACCGTTATCGTTTCCGTATCAATGGCACGGGTTGTCAGGTCGAAGGACACGATGGCATTCAAATTACCGCGCGTACCATTCCTACCGACCCGCCAAAATTAGCCGACATGAACTTGCCACAAACGATTTTAGACGCGGTCATGCCAGAGCAAGGCGTGGTATATGTCACCGGCGCAACGGGTTCCGGTAAGAGTACGCTGTTAGCGTCCATTATCCGCGACATTACGGAAAACAAGGAAAGTCATCGCAAGGTATTAACCTATGAAGCGCCTATTGAATTTGTGTTTGATAACGTGGAAAAAGTCTCGAGCATTGTGAGTCAGTCGGAAATTCCAAGACATTTGCCGAGCTTTGCCGCGGGCGTGCGTAACGCATTGCGCCGCAAGCCGCGTTTGATTCTGGTGGGTGAAGCGCGTGATCCAGAAACCATCGGCGCCGTGATGGAAGCGGCGATGACGGGTCATCCGGTGTATACGACGCTGCATAGTAATAGCGTGGCGGAAACGATTCGGCGTTTGGTAATTACCTTCCCGCCGGAAGAACGCCAGGGCCGTACCATTGATATTATCGAAACCGTGCGGTTGGTGATTTCTCAGCGTTTAGTGCCCACGGTGGATGGCAAACGCGTGGCGCTGCGTGAATATCTGGTGTTTGATGAAAAAATCCGCGATCTTTTGCTGGAGACGGACATCCTCAACATTACTAATGTCGTGCGTAAACTGGTGCGTGAACATGGGCGCACGATTGAAGCAGACGCGCATGAGAAGTTTAAGGCGGGGATTATTACTGAGCGTCAGTATAAAGTGATCGCGGAACAGGCAAAGAGGGAAGAAAAAGATACCGGAGCGATTTAGTTTTATCATTTCTCATTACGCATTTTGCCATCTGTCCCGGACATAAAAAACATGTCCGGGCCATGTTCACTATTACTTTATTAGCTTTCCACCCTTGTATTTTTGTACGCTAGCCGGTGAAGGAGACTTAGACCCAGCAGAACTGCCAGAACCAGCTCCAGCACCACCACCTGTGCCGCCGCCACTAGCGGGAGCACTACTTTCACCTGGTCCAACTCCGGCACTAAGATGAGCCGCTTTAGCTTTTTCCGCATCCGACGCTTTCGCAGCTTCCTTAACCCCCTTCATTGCGCCACCCATCGTCGACGCCGCAGAACCCATACCACGCGCGCCACCTTCGATAGCATGCTTAGCCTCACCGGCCATTTCAGCTTCACCACCTTGCGCGGCATGACCGCCAATCCAGGTGATAACGCGTTCCGGCAAGAGATAAATAGTGGCATAACTTTTGTTGACTGCCGCGACGAACAGCGCAATGAAAGCGCCGGTATAAAACACCCAGGCTAATATTGCAAAACCCGGCTGTCCTGCTTGCGGAATAAAGATCGACCAGAAAGTATAGGCAATCAATTCGCAAAGTACTGTCGATATCAGCATACCCGCCATCAAACCCAGGATCATCAAACTCGGACGCAGGAAAACATTTAACAGCATCAGCAAGGCAGGCTCTGCTTTGCCCATCATTTCATGATGACCGCTAGGCATCATCACACCAATGGCCACAAGTGGGCCCGCAACCATTGCTTCTAACACCATCAAGAACCAGGTAATCGCACTGGCGGTAAAAATCATAAAGGGGATGAGTGGTACGTAGACACCGAGTAAACCTCCATAAGTCGCCATAATGCCCATCAAGCCATACAGAGCGGGCACCAGAACAAGATACATAATCATTGCCGCCGGGCCGATAGGATCATTAATTGAGTTGCCCGCTATATAGACGTTGACGTTGCCAGCTAATCCTAGAGCAAAAGTCGCTATCAAGAACGCAACATAAAATATCTCAAGAATAATTAATAACGAAAACCCTAAGGCTTGCGCCACAAAAATCGGATTAACGCCCGGTTGCCAGGTACCACTGAAAAGGTTGTTGAGATCGTTAGGCAAATTACTGATCAAACTACCGATATCACTAAAGTTACCATTAGCCTGATTGAGCGAAGCACCTGCAGGTGTACTAGTCGTTACGGTTGTCGACCCCGTCGCGCTATTCACATTGGAACCAGACGCGGATGCGTCATTAATTAACTGAGTCACCGCGCCGTTATTAAGACGAAATAAAGTCCAATCCGTTCCCTGACCCATTTGGTCATTTAAATTAACCGACAAGGTTGGTATGGCATTACTTTGCGCTTGCGTGTTGGCTTGCCCAACCACATAGTAAAACGCACCGGCATACAACCAGCCATTAATTCCCGCTTGCTGCATGAGTGGGTTCGCATTTTGATTACCGAGACTCGCCTGTTGCTGTATATAATTCGTTAAAACAGCCGTGATGGCAGTATTATAGGCACCAGCCAAGGTAGGAATAAAATTACTCGTTTTATTCGTCTTCACAAAGTCTTTGATGTTATAAGGCCATATTACCTGATTGATAGCGTCTGCACTGGTGTTTTGCAAATCTTTTATGCCATTGAGAACATTATCCGGGGAAGGTATGGAGCTTGGTATAATACTGGAGTTAACACAACCATTAGCGCCAGTCGCATTAACGCAGCAAGGATTAATACCCGCCTCACTACAGAAAGTAGTAATCCACGGTACGGTGACATTGTTATAATAAAAATTACGATACTCATAATCCGCCCGGGCAAATTGTTGAGCAATACTCCTTTCTGATGTAAGAATTTGTTGTAACACCGTCTGCTGTGCGCTGCATGCCTGGCAAGCGAGCGACGCTTGATTGCTAGTAGGATCCATGCCATTAGGACATGACTGGCTCATACTGCAATACGTCATTGAGCCACATGCGCCATAAGGCCCAAAATTATAAGTACCCGAGTTTGGGTCCAGTGCGGGTGGATTGGTGTTTATGTTTGCACAGAAGGTGGTGCCGCTGAAATTGGGGTTAGCGCAATAATAGGACCCACCAAGCGGCGTGAAAAAGCCAAAAAGTTTTGTGCCATCAATTGTATCTGGCGTGATACCCCCCGCCATATTTTTAGCGGTAAATCCCAAAGTAGCTTCGCAGGTTAAGCCTTTAAATATATCGCGCACAGAGCTCATCCCTCCAGACTGGGGAACAGAAATCTGGGCATAGGGCGAACCCGTCGTATTAACATAAGAAAGAACCGTGTTCCACAAACTATCTGCGGCGCCAACGCCCTGCACAATGACCCACATCATGACGATTTGGATTATACAGTAGCCGCCAGCGGTGGGGAAAAGGCCCGCAATACCTAACACAATGCGAATGGGGATCCACGCGTTCCATTGCTTACCCATGGCCTCGCCTTCATGCGCGGTCTTCATGGTGCCAACCACAATCACATACACCACGATTAACGCACCAACCACGAGCATCATGGTATTAAATGTCTTGAACATGGTACTTAGCAAGGTGACAGCACCCCCCCCGTACCCTGTCGGTTGACCATTTGCAGGATTCACACAGGGAGGATTAGTCAACACCCCATTCATCCCGCCAAACACTTGTGACAAATAGCAAATAGACTGATCTTGTGGCGCATTAGTAATGATATTGAAAATATCAATCATGCTGCACCGCCTTTGTTGCCTAAAATATTATTTTTCCAATCATCAAATGTTAAATTCAACTTGCGCCGTTGTAACTGCAATGCCCAAAAATCATATTTAAACGCTTGCGACAACAATAGCGCGCAAACGGACATTGCCAGTAACCAGCCAGACAATACGTGATAAGCGAACAATAAAAAGAATGCGTAAATAAAGGAAAACACAGCGAGCGAAACAAAAATGAGAGCGAAATTGCGATAAGCTTTGATGCCTATCTGCCGGTCTTCTTCTGACATGCCATTTCGTTCCATGGCTTGTTCAAAGGTTTCTTCTTCTGCACCAGGCTCGACTGCTGGCGCAACAACAACGCTTTTGATACTGCCCCAGATGATACGGTTATGATTTAAAAACTCATCATAACTAAACCAGGCTCGTGGATTGAAAAAAGTTTTACGGGTAACCTTAAAAGCATCTCGAACCGCCATGGGCAATACCTTGTCAGAAACCTAACACATTATTATTAGCTTAGATGAATGGGAAATACAAGGTAGCTCACTCGCCATGGTGATATTGATTATGTATACTACTTTAACCACCCTCACTATAGGATACCGGGGAATGTCAAAACTGATTAATTTTTCAATGGTTTTGCTTTTAATGGCCACTTCATGCGCATTCGCAGCTATGTTTAATTCAACGCCTGCACAATCAAACCCCTCCGTCGTGAGCCCCGATGAATTTAGAAAAGCAGTCAATCAGAAACACAACGAAATTATGCAGAAGCTCAATCAACAATCCCAACAATCGCTGCCGCAGCCAGGAACGAATAATCCGAACAAAAATATGAACATGCCAGGCAATCAACCATCAGACAACCAATTACCAGGCAATCAATCATCCGCGCCTTCGGCTATAGATAATTCATTTTCATCGGTCAATACACCATCCTCTCAAAGCCAAAGCACACAACCTGGCGCTGGCAACTCACCAGCACGTCAACCCAGTCAGGGTTACACCGGCTTTGGTGGCGGCCTCAACAACGCCGGCACTGGAAAATCTAACGCACCCGCCTCTTCTGGTAAGTCAGGCGGCTGGAATATAAATTATTAACCTGGGTCCCGGCTTTCGCCGGGACGACGGAATAAGGAGCAGACATGCAATTTCCAAGCCGAATTAAAAAATTTCTTTTATTAGCTGGTGGTGCGATAACAATTTCATGTCTCAGCCTGACGAATGCGAATGCCGATAATACTGCTTTATTAACCCAAATCGCGAATAATACTTTAGGCATCCTGAATGTAGTGAATAACATCCCGCAATACATGGTGACGTTTACCACCTACATGAGCAACTGGACCGACGCGGATGGCAGTTCTGATTCACTGACAGGCACCCTGCAAGGTTATTTTAGTGCGGTTGGCACTGCGGTTTCAGGCAATCTTACCACACAAAATAACCAGCAGATGCAAATCACCGCCGATATGCTGGGAATAAACGTTAACGATCTGACGAATCCAAAAAACAGTCCTGCCGTCTTAACCACTGACAATCTGCCACAAGTTAATAGTCTTGCCTTTTCCACGCTGCTCACGGGACAGCCACTGGTGGCGAAAGGTAGTTACGGCCCTTATGATTACATGAAAAACGCCGCTGGCTTCGCGCTAATCCACGACACCCCCAATGATGCGTGGAGTGGTAATGTCGTCGCCAAGGCTCGTTATAAAGGATACTTTAATACAATTATGTCAGTCGCCTCTTACGATGCTTATCTGCTCAGCAGCTTATGGGCTGAGGTTACCAACGGCAGCCCGTTAACCGCCGCGCAAAGCAATTTGCTCGCTCAGGCCAGCAGCAGCGGCTGGCTTCAGCAAGTGGCGAGCGAAGAAATTGGATTGGTGTTACGCCAATTATTAATGTTTGAATCACAAAACTATGTGCTGCAAACACAAATACTACAAACGCAAAAACAACAATTGCTCGCGACCGCCATGACGAACACCCTGCTGATTGCAATTGGGCAACAAACTGAATCAACCCTCAATAACAAAGCGCAAGGATTAGCGGGATAAAGGACACCATCATGCCCAAGCTGGATTTAACTTCTTCACACGAATTCTGGCGCAACTACGATGACCCAATGATTTATCGGGTCATCGCCTTTATGGAAACTGTGGAAACTTTCACACTGGATGGCACACCCGCGCTGGAACAAGCCATAGATAAGCTGGGCGATGAACTGGATAAATTAAAAAGTTTTGAATTAGGAAATGAAAATGACTTCATCGCCTTGTGCACACATCTTAAATCCTCGCGTATTTTGCGCCTGCTGCAAACCATCGATAGCATCGACCCAGGTTCCGCTTCCAAATTATTAATGTTCGCCGAGGAAAATAACACGCCGGACAATATCATGGCGGGATTGTTCTTGCGCCGAAATATTATTTTTGAACGCCTGCGCTTGTTGGCGCGCGTTTTCTCTCCTGATCGCTTTAAGTTAATGATGCGAGTACTGGAACATGATCATGCTTAAACGAGACATTTGTCGTGTACTGCTTCTTAAAATCATCGCAATATTTTTGTTATGGCAATTATTTTTTTCTCATCCCATCGACCACTCACTAACCGCGAAAGATTTCGCCACGCGGTTTTTTTAATATGAACATATTACGATTACTCATTAGCATGGTATTGACTGGGCTACTGAGTAGCTGTCTTTACTTTGGCGACATGCGGCAACATTCCCGTCCTTTGTGTGCCACTGAACTGGAAAAAAAACACAGCTATCAGCCACCCATTGTTAAAAACAAACAACAGGCGTGGTGGAATAGTTTCCTTGACTCGCAATTACAGCAGCTGATTGAAGTCGCGCTGGCTGATTCGCCCACCATGCAAAAAGCAGAAGCACGAGTGCGCCGGGCAGAACAAATCTCACAGGGCGCCAAAGCGACACTGTGGCCTACCATTGATTTCAGTGGTTATTTGCAACGGGAAAAATTTGCGGAATATGGCCTAATTCCACCGCCATTTAACGCCAAAACCTTTAATATCGGCGAGTTAGGACTCAACTTCAATTATGAATTTGATTTTTGGGGTAAAAATCGTGAACTGCTAGCAGCCAGAGCCAGCGAAACCTACGCCGCGCAGGCTGATCGCCGCCAGGCCCGGTTAATCATTTCATCGGCCGTAGCGACTACCTACTTTCAATTATTAAACGATATCGAACAAGTCTCGCTTGCCAAACAAAACTGGCAAGCGGCTAAAGAACTCTCAGCCATCGTGCAAGACCTGACAAAAAATGATATTTACTCGAATATCCCCTTACAAACCGCCGTCAATAACACTCAATCAGCCAAGCTGGCTGTGGCGCAATATCAACAAGCGGAAGCGTTGACCCGCAATAAATTGGCGGCATTGCTTGGCAAGAACCCACTTTCGACTACTTTTGTTACTCGTCATTATAGTTACCGTCGCCATCAGGTAGTAATACCTTCTAATCTAACAACCAATGTGCTTGCGCAGCGTCCCGATATTGCCGCAGCGCAAGCACGGGTATTTGCCGCGGCGCATGAAGTGAATGTTGCCAAGACGCGTTTCTTTCCTGATATTAATTTGAGCGCGCTGTTTAGCTATCAAACCGTGAAATTCGGCCGCTTATTTGACCCGGGAAGTCAAAATAACTTTGGCGCCGTCGCCGTCGACTTGCCCATTTTTGACGCTGGCGCGCGGCGTGCCAACCTGGGCACCCGCTATGCCGAATACGATATCGCCGTGGAGTCTTATAACCAAACGCTGTTGACTGCCTTGCGTGACGTGGCCGACCAGCTCGCCAGGCTTAACACCGTGAAGAGCCAGGTGGCGACACAGCGAACGGCGGTAGCGGCCATTAATCATCAATACAAATTGATTCTTTCGCGCTATAATCATGGGATTGTTGCCTACAAGGATGTGTTGCAGGCCAAACAATTGTTGCTCCAGCAACAGGCGATACAGGCGCAACTGGAAACACGCCATTTGCAAACCATCGTCGCCATGCAGCGAGCATTAGGTGGAGAGTCATTCAGGGAGAATTGATGACATCAGCCAACAGTGACAAGGAAGACACTGGACGCGCCACACCCCAAACACTTCATCGGCGTAAAGTTGCCATGCTGGTGCTTGGCGGCGTTTTTCTTTTCATCGCGCTAGTCTGGGGATTGTACTGGCTCATCTGGGATCGCTTCGCGGTGTATACCGACGATGCTTATGTACAAGGTAATCTCGTGCAATTGATGTCGCAAGTTCCCGGCAAGGTCATCGAAATCAATACCGACTATACGTATCTGGTTGAGCAAGGCCAGGTACTCGTCAAACTCGATCCTGTCGATCGGCAAATCGCGCTGCAATACGCCAAAGCAACACTGGCACAAACGGTTCGTGCTGTTCGACAACAGTTTGAAAACGCCAAGAAAGCGCAAGCGACTTTAATATTGCGCAACGCAGATTTGATGAAAGCACAACTGGATTTGAAACGCCGCACCGGTTTATTAGGCGAACGCGCTATATCGCGTGAAACGCTGCAACATTATCAAACGTCTTTTACCGTTGCCAAAGCACAGTACGACGACGCGCTGCATTCTCTGCGTGCGGCCATGGCCATCGTGGAAAATTCTCATCTTTACACTCATCCCGATGTAGAACGCGCTAAAGCAAATTTAAAAACCGCTTATTTAAATTTACAACGTACCACCATCGTCGCACCTGTGACTGGCTTCGTCGCGAAACGCACGGTGCAAATAGGACAACAAGTCGCGTTAAACACACCCTTGCTTGCCATCGTGCCATTGAATGAAGTCTGGGTCGACGCAAATTACAAAGAAACACAACTAAGTAAGCTTCGCATCAATCAACCTGTCACCTTATATGCCGATGCGTATGATGATGTGACTTATCATGGTCGCGTGGTCGGTTTGAACGCAGGCACTGGCGCGAGCTTTTCATTGCTGCCGCCACAAAATGCCACCGGCAACTGGATCAAGATCGTGCAGCGTCTGCCGGTACGCATTAGTCTGGATCCCAAAGAGTTGCGCAAGTATCCCTTATTAGTCGGTTTGTCGATGCGAGTCACCGTCGATGTACACGACACCAGCGGCCCGCGACTGGCCGCGCTACCCACGAAGAAAATCATCTACGCTACTGACGTTTACGCCAATCAATTGGCGGACGCCGATTCAGTCATCTCTACCATTTTGCAAGACAATGCGCCCGATATGTTCATGCCTCGCACCGACGTAGAAACTGGATAATTTACCATGTCGCAACTCCCACCACTCAAAGGCAGCCGATTAGCAATACTCAGCGTGTCTCTGTCTCTTGGCATCTTCATGAATGTGCTGGATGTCTCGATTGCCAATGTCGCCATTCCCACTATCGCGGGCGATCTTGCAGTGAGTCCAAATGATGGCACCTGGGTCATCACATCCTTTGCTGTCAGTCAGGCCATCATGTTGCCGATCACCGGCTGGCTGGCACGACGTTTTGGCGAAGTAAAATTATTTTTGGTATCGACCGCGTTATTTACGCTTGTGTCAATTTTATGTGGGCTCTCCACTAATCTTGGCATGTTGATTTTTTTTCGCGTGTTGCAAGGCGCGGTGTCCGGCCCGATGATCCCATTGTCACAAAGTATCTTGTTAGCAAATTATCCTGAACACCGTAGAGGATTAGCGACCGGCATTTGGGCGATGGTCGCTGTTGTCGGGCCTATTGCAGGCCCTATATTGGGTGGCTGGATAACCGATAATTATACCTGGCCGTGGATTTTTTATATTAATGTGCCCGCCGGGATTTTTTCCGTAGTGTTTACCTGGATCACACTCACTGGGCGCGAAACACCCACTGAGAAAAAACCGATTGATTTGGCTGGATTAGGATTGCTGATCATTGGCATCGGTTGTTTGCAGATATTGTTAGACAAGGGCAATGATCTTGACTGGTTTAATTCGCCGTTCATCGTCACACTTGGATGCGCCAGCGTCGTCGCGCTAAGCTTTCTGATTGTCTGGGAGCTTACCGAGAAACACCCCGTCATAGATTTATGGTTATTTGCCCGACGTAATTTTGCCATCGGCACTATCGCGCTGACATTGGGTTTTATGGTGTACTTTTCCAATGTGGTTATTTTTCCGTTGTGGCTGCAAACACAAATGGATTACACACCAACCTGGGCAGGACTTGCGTCTGCGCCGGTGGGGATTTTGCCGTTTTTACTCACACCCTTTGTGGGTAACTACATGGGCCGCTTTGATTTACGTATGATTATTAGCATAGGCTTTTTAGTGTTTGCACTTACTTCACTTTGGCAGTCAAATTTTTATACCGAAGTAGG
>DAIDIB010000039.1 GCA_027459575.1 Gammaproteobacteria bacterium
CAAGATTATAGAGTTGAGCGAAGGAAATATAGAGGGCGCGCAACCGATGGCATTCACTTTTCCACGTGTTGAGAAGCTCACCGATAAAGTGATCGATGCGTGTAAAGGCAGTGATTACATCGTTTATGATTTTTTTGCGATGGAAGGTTATATAGCAGGTAAAAAATTAAACATTCCAACTGTCTGTTCTGTGCCAGCCATCATGGGGCCATTTGATCCCGCCTGCGCGATGTTGAAAGAAGGGTTGCAAAAAAATGCAAAATATATCGCTGCCTTGGAAAGTAAATATGGTCTGGAAATAGCTAAAAATATTGAAATGGTGTCGGATGGATTTTTACTGCCGTCTGATTATCAGAATATTCAGTGGTCATGGCCGCGCTTCATCAAGGCGAAAAAATTTGACGAACATAGATTAGTTAAAAATTATCACTTTATGCGTCCTGACACAGTGGAAGCGAAGATCGAAAGCCCGTTAGCTGCCGAATTGAAACGATTAAAAGCGACTACAAAAATTATATATGTGTCACTAGGCACAGTCGTGACGGGCAACCTCTGGAATAATGTGCCTGGTACACGAGAATTTGTACGCAATATTTTTAACAATATTACCAAAAAATTTGGCAATGATGATCAATACGAAGTGGTTGTGTCAACAGGACGCAAAATTGGTGATTTATTTGAAACGATTCCGTCTAATTTTCATGTCTTTGAAAGTGTGCCGCAGCAGGAAATATTGTCTTTGACAGATGTGTTCGTCACGCACGGCGGTGGCAACAGTGTTAATGAAGCTATTGATGCTGAGACACCAATGGTGGTCATCCCATTTTTTGGCGATCAGCATTTATGCGCTGATAATGTTGCTAAACTGGGTATGGGCGTGTCTTTTGCTGCAGATGAGGCTGATAAAGATGCGGTAGTCGATACAGAAGCGTGTCATCTGAGCCGTACGAGCATGGCAGATGAAAATGCCATCTCGGATGCGATCAAGAAAATTCTTTCTACCTCTACCTGCAAAGACAATATTAAAAAATTAAAATCTGACAAACCCGCTCAACTCTGCTCGTTGGAAAAGATATTGTCCAACGACAAAATACTGGACTGGAAAGAAGGTGACTTGCTATACGGCTGTAATGATGACAGAAGAAAATTGATCGCCTTGACTGGTCGCACCGATTTCTATCGTCTTTGTGACATGCATTCATTTTCCACTTTGTTTGCTGATCGTAAAAGCCACGACAGTATGCCGCGCATTATTGATCAGTATCATGATGTGCTGACAAATAGGGCTGTCGCTGCAACTGAATTGAAATCAACGCAATTTGATGACTATCAAGCCACTCTAAAAGAATATGGCGATTACATTCGTCCTTATCTTAAAAAGCTTGAAACACTGCATGGCGATGCTAACAAAGAAAAATACGATGAAGTGATATGGGATATGTGCATCGCTGGTCTTAACTTCTTTATCTATAACAAACAAAAAACCGTGCATTTTGTCGTGGGTAAATATAATGATCAGATCAACCTTGCTACCAAACGTGAATTAGGGTGGATGAAAGCTCACTGGCAGGATGCAATCGTCAGACAGAATGTGAAATTTTACTTATTTAAAGATGGCCATCTTGTTCAGACTGATCCTGCTCAAACAGACTGGTTTAAACAGCGCCCGACGCCAACATTAAGCGATGCTGCGCCTGATAGACTCGATCAGCATGTCTGGAAAGATGCAATGCTGAAAATCAAATCACATAAACAACACTTGTTTTTTAATCATTATCCAGAGCGTTATCAAGATGAGATGAAGACATTAGCATCATCCGGCGTCAGCGTGATTGATATGGCTAAAGACCCATGTTCAGCTAAACAATCATTGGCAAAAGGCGAAGTGCATATCTTCACTATCCAATCCAATGGCAAGGCGACCATCGCGCCAAAAGCGGTGGGCAAGCATCTTATCTCACACGCGACAGTGGCTGATAGCGAACCTGTCGTCTGCGCAGGTGAGGTAAGGCTCCGCTCTATTTGTGTAAAAGGAAAGTGGCTGAAGGTGATCGATTTAAGCAACGAGTCTGGACATTATCAGCCAAATGCATCTGGTATGAAGCAAGCTATCAAAGCATTCGAGCAGCTTGGCTACATTGTTCATCGTGTGAACGTGGTGCACACCAAAGTCAAGGAATCGTTCCGTAAGGTTGAAGACACCTTAACTGAATTTAACCCCATCAGACGGTCAATGACTATCTAAGGAGTATGTTATGATAAGCAGAGCATATTTTGCAAAATGGTTTGAGGCGGCATCTATATACTTGCCAGCAACAATGCAAAACTTTGGCGAACGATTGTTGAAAGACCCTATACCCTTTGCTGTAAGCACCCTATATGATCGCTCATTTGAAAATGACATTGCTATCAGTTATCCAGCGTGGCCATTTCAATCATCACCGACATTGGTTGTGGTGTCTGGCAGCATGCAGAACATGCTTGCTGTGACGAGCTATGGCGATGGTGAAAAACTCGATGACGCTTCAAGGCAGCCGCTGGGTTTTATTAAGGAAATGGCAGGTACAGATAATATTATCAATCTGACAGGCGCAGCTTCTATTGATCAGCGTAAAAAGATTAAACCTTTTTTAACTGAAAGAGCATCGCTCGATAAAGTGTTTGCTGATAGTAGAAAAATTTTTGATGGTCTATTTGATCATTGGGATACAAGTATTTCACTCCGCGATAATGTGGGTTATGTCTGCACCTCATTAATCGCGAAATGTGTGTTGGGTATTCCCATGCTTACCAGAGAGCAGGCTGGTGTTGTCATCAAGGCTGGAAATTTGCTGCGAGAAAGCGAGCCTGGTAAACCCGATTTTGTCGCAGGAGAAGAAGCGTTAGCAAAGCTCAATGATGATTTGCTCACCTTGCACAAAGATGTACTTTTAAGCGATAAGAATTATATACATGCCAAAGCAGCTATCGCGACATCCGACTCGGAAACTGAAAAATTTGCTAAACTTCTCGCGACACGCGGGGTGTCAAATTTATTAGTTGAAAGCAATTTAACGATGTTGTTGATGACCGGTATAGGTTACGTCAATCAATCACCTGAGATAAAAAAACGCTTGCTGGATGAAATTAACAGCCATCCAGACATGACACTGGAAAGTATGCGTAAATTATCCTATCTCGACTGCACCTATAAAGAAGCATTACGCTTTTCTTCCCCCACGCCGATAATTATTCGTGCAACCTCCAAACCTGCTGATTTAGCCATTACAGACCAGCAGGGCAGGCAGAAAATTTACCGCGCATCCGCGCACGCTTTACTATTCGCGCCGATCCGACGCATGCATCACGACACTTGTTATTGGAAAAACCCCGAAACATTTAACCCCGAGCGTTTCGAAGACCCAGAGGCGATCAAGCATTTTATGCCATTCTCGCTTGGCACGCGTACTTGTCCTGCGGCTTCGCATTTTAATGAAATCATTTTTAAGACAGCATTGCTCGCCAGCGTGAAGTATGACCTGCAATTCGACAAAGAGTTCGAGCGTATTCCCGCAGACTCACTCACTTCGCGCTGGAAACAGGAATATTACGTCACGAAAATCGAGGAGTCTTTGCAACAGCGGGAAAAAAATAGGTTATAATTTGACTATATATATATTAAATTCGAGACAACTCATGAGCCTGGGACGATTTATCAGCCAGCCCGATCTCAAAAAAATATATGCTTATTATACAGAGGCATATAAAAGGATATCGCTTGCCCCAACAGGTTACTATCCCCCTTTCAATGACATGCGGATACTGAGGGCCAAAGATGGCTCCGGTGTGTATTTTGACGCTGGAACAGCATTGTTAGGATACGATAACCTCGAAAAAGACGCCATTCTGGGCAAGCAAATTGCCGCTCATATCATTGATGTTGCAGCCTATTTCTTAGCGCAAGGGATGCCGCCTGAAGATGTTTCCGCTGATCTAAATATTTGCCAGGCGGTATGCCATAATCATGTGCACTGGACGGGTGTCATGGCGACAGTCAAATCGTTCAGAGATTTCTATGCATCGTTGTATCGAAAATGTTTTGACGAAATCAATTATGCTTCACATGCGGATGAGATGCTTTTGTTTAATGCCGTCAAAAATAAAATTTATCAAAAATTAGGGGTTGTTTTAAGCAAGGATGCCGATGCGACGCCTGAAATTGACAAGGCTATGATTATCTTCGACGCCATTGGCAAGAAAAATATTGAAATAGATCATTATGACTCAATGAACAGTGATGCGTATGCTCGAAGAATAGATCACAGTTTACAAGTATTTACCGAAGAAGATAAATTAATAGAAGCTAATCATCTATTATGCAGCCAGCAGAGAGGCAACACCTGCGGTGATCACACGGTTCTTAATTTATTTATGGCGGCCATGCTGAAAGAGCAGCCAGTCATCAATGGCGTAGGTGCTCATAGCCGAACTTCATCAGATTTACGACAATTGACAGATCAAATTGCGCCTGCGAAGAGTCACAAGGAGGAACTGCGGGTTGATTTAGACAAGGTAGCTCAAAGAGAAGCTAAAGATGAGTTTGAAGAAGTATTACAGGAGACATTAATTGCGGAAGCGTGTGAGCTTATCAGCAATTCCGGTAAGGTCGTGTTGCCAGATTCATTGCCAATATCTGAAGGTGAAGCAACTATTCAAATTGATGAAAGCGTTAATGATTTAATAAGTCAATTACACGAAACGTGCCCATCATTATTTTTACAGTTATATACTGCGGCAACCAGCAATGATCTGGATGAAATCCGATACATAAGAGATTTATATAAAGATAATTCCGTAAATAAAGGATGTGCCATTGCCGAAACATTAGCGGCGACTTTTAACGGCGAGCTAAATAATAAAACCGATGAGATTTTTTCAGGTATAACTGAACCCGATCGAATCGTGTATGGAAATTTAGCCAAAATTATTGCGGAAGAGGTCGTCGATGCTGTTCAGGTCGCGGAGTTAAAAAATCCACCAAAAGCAGAGCAACCAATAGAAATTCCTAAAGATTTACAAAACATGTTCCAAGGCTTGTTCAAAACCGCAAGAGAAATACACGCCTCGGCTGCAACGTTAAAAACTCAACTAGCGGTTATTCGAGATATAAACGGACAAATAAAAAGCCTTAAACGCGGGCCTGATGGCATGCCGTTGTAGTATTTTCCTATTGAGATGTGGTATACCAAAAGATATCATTTTGGTGTAAATTTTTTAATTCATTGGGAATATATGAACAAGTGGATCGGAAGTTTTAGCGTCTCGTTTTTAATACTGACAGCCACACAATTAACCTTCGCAGCCGACTGCGACATGATTACTTATAAAAAAGTGATCGCGGCCTGTTATACCGGTAGAGCAGAGGATTTTTTTCTTCCGATGAATCACAATTAACATGTTGTGGTTATATATAATATGTTAGATGATGTCTTTTGACCCCTTTGTTAATTCCATGCTATTATCATGCACGCATGAAGCAACCATCTAAAGGGATATTAAAAATGAAGACCTCATCCAGATTATTAGTTTTGGTGTTCGCTACATTTTCTTGCTCCACCTTTGCAGCTAACAATTCTTACTTCTATGCGGCGGCAGGGGCTGGTATCTTCCAGGGAGATTTCAATAACGCCTTTATCGACCATACAGACGCTGTTGCGGTAAATGTTGTCTCACCCGCGAATCAGCATGGATATGTAGGTGAAATCGCGCTTGGTTATAGACGCTCATGGTGCGAGCGCTACTTCCTTGGCGCTGAGCTTTCAGGATTTTGGACAGGGCATACTGCCTCCTATCAGATTGGCGCCGCAGGAAACAATTTTTCAGACCAGAATCAAATCCAGTATTACGGCGACTTAACGTTTGTTCCGGGGCTGATGTTGAATGAAACTATTTCTGCTTATCTTAAAGTGGGCTTGTCTTATGCTGCATTGCAAGATAACTTATCCTCGCCATCTGGTGCTATTCCGGTTTCAAAAAATTATATGTCTAATAGAAATCCTATAGGTCTGGCGCTTGGCCTGGGTGTTTCTAAGGCGATTACTGAGCGTGTCAGTATATTCACTGAAGCGAATTATCATGATTACGGTACAGTTACTTTCTCTGATTTCCAGAATTTTGAAGCGGCTTATACCCATACTGCGCATGTTTATTCTTATAGCTTAGTGGCGGGAGCGGCTTATAAGTTTTGTTAGGATGTAGCCCGGATGAGTGCTTTTCTCATCCGGGCTATTCTATCCACCCACCGGCGTGCCATGCTGCGGCATATTCTGCGGCAACAGCAGCGGCAATGGATTATCAGGCATCTGCAGATTTGGAATCAAATCTGTAGACGCGCCGCCCGGATAACGTTTCAGATTTGGATACTTCATCAGCGATTTATCAAAGGCAATCAATGCGGGGCTAATGAGACCGCCCACCCAGCCATTGTCTTCACCGGCATATCTGCCAGGTGAGGAAGTTAACACACGCGTAGGCGCCGCGCCGTTAAAGATCATGTCGTATTTTTCGTAGGGATCCATGGTGAGATTATACAATGCGCCAATCGCACCTAAATTCGCTTGCACACCTAACCAGGAATCTCTGGCGGTATACAGATATTTCCACGCCATATTCAGCCATGGCTGTTTAGGATCGCGAACATCCACCCGAACACCCTCGAAAGATTCACCATCAATATAAACCCAGGAAGAGCGTGCGGAATGAGGCACTTTACCCAGGATATATTGACTGTTATCAATACTGTCGAAGTAAATGCCTTTGCCATTATTATCTACCCAGTCATGCGGTGGTGGAGTAATTCCCACCATACTTGCCAATGTCGCCCAGCAATCAATGTGCGACATCATTTCATAATAATTCGCGCCAGCGGGAATATGGTTTGGCCACCACATAATGCCGGGTACGCGCCAGCCTGCTTCAAACGGCGTACCTTTTTCACCGCGGAATGGTGTCGTGCCCGCGTCAGGATAGGCATCCAGCCACGCGCCATTATCCGCCGTTAAAATAACGATGGTATTGGGTGCGGCAGCTCGGACGGCATCCATGATTCTTCCAATGTTAGAATCAAGCTCCATGAGAGAATCAGAATAGTTGCCGAGATGAGATTTTCCTTTGAATTCTGGTGCGGGATTGGTCGGATTATGCATCTTAATAAAATTGATATCCATGAAAAATGGTTTGCTGTCATTCGCATGTTGTTTAATGTATGTAATGGCAGAATCAGTTTGACGCATGTCAAATGTGTCCATATTGTCATACGTAATTGTACCCACCTTCGTGGCAGGTTTGCCCGCGACGCCCTCCCATTCGCCCGCATTAACAATATCATCATAAGCGTTGATGAAGTCAGGATTAAAGGAAGGGAACCATGGGTGCATTCGCGGAGATGTGTCGTCATAGGCATAAACACCTGCATAATAAGCTGCGAAATGTTTCATTTCATCGAAACCATGCGCGGTAGGATAAGAGTCAGGAATGTCACCCATGTGCCATTTACCCGAAAAATAAGTCATGTAACCATTTTTTTGGAAGAATTCAGCGATAGTTGGCGTTTCCTTGCGAAGATAATTGCGATCACCTGGTGCGATCACAATAGAGAGCGCGGAACGAATAGGTAATCGTCCTGTCATAAAAGACGCGCGACCGGCGGTGCAGCTTGCTTGTCCGTACCAGTTAGTAAATACCGCGCCTTCTTTTCCCATGCGGTCTACATTAGGTGTAGGATGACCCAGTGCTGCGCCACCACCTGAGTAAACGCCAAAATCACCCCAGCCAGTGTCATCGGTCATGAGCATAATGATGTTCGGTTTTTTATTGGTGGGTGGTGGTGTAGGACTGTCTGTTTGTGTGGTTTGAGAAGCAACAGATCCCGCTGATAGAATAACACCAAGCGCAGCGATGCTCACAAGAGAAATCTTCAACCCCGTCCGTGGGTATTTCATGAATTGCTCCTGGCGATAATTGATTGTCATGCAACACTATATTACTATACCGCAATCAGTTGTTTTGCGCAAAATAGCTGTAGAATCAACTATTAATTATAAGGACTTAATTGCATGAAATTAACAGGTAAAGTTATTTTTGAAAAAACACCCGGCCGTAAAGATGCTTGGGTGAAAAAGCAAGTTGAGCATGATTACTTTTTGGCATTGCAAATAACGCACGTAGATGACATCGCAGTAATGAACAGCATGCAATTTTTTGGTTTGGCCTGGTTTGCCATTTCTCCTTCAATACTTCTTAATCAAAAACCAATTAATGACATTTTTTCACAACCGATACTCCCTCCTGGCGCGAAAGATGTGCCGCATTTTACTTTGGCAAATTTTCCTGATTTTCGTTTTGATCGAAGTGTCGAAAAAGACATTGATCCAGCCAAAGTGGCGGAAGCGCTTGAACTTCAGGATAAGATAATCAGCTTCGAAATTTCAGATCATGAATATGAACTCGTTATTGCGACTAAAGATCAGTCTTTAATTGATTATGTCAAGCAAAGTGATGTAATAAGTTTTGTAGATGGCGGTGCCAGCATTGACTTTACCGCTACCGTTGGACAAAACAGAGATGCGGTTTTTAATATTAAACCCGGCCTTGGCATTCAAAAGTCGCTTGCCGAGCTTTCACAACAGGTTTTTGGCAAAGATTTTGTATTATGGAATGGTGCAAAACAGCCAATTCCGTATCATGTTACACTTGCGCAAACAAGCCAGTTAACAAAAATTCTGAAAGAAGCTTGTGAAGAAGATAAAAAGTCTGCTGCTACTGCCGAAAAAGAAGCGCCATCATTCGGGTTTAAATCATAGAGCTGTTACTGTTAGTAGCCGTAGCCCGGATGAGAAAAGCATTCATCCGGGCCACATTTACATCTTCTGACATTCATTACTCATTTCAGTAACTTGATCCTGCGTAAAACCTAGCCGCTTATAGCAAGCAACAGAATCTTTCTCATACTCACAAGTCACATATTTCAGCAAAGGCACATTCATCCTTCCCGCCACGCATTTGTCAGTACCTAGTTGCACGAAGCATGACTTAATAATGTCCTCATATTCTGTTTCGTTCAGCCCTAAACATTTAGGCACGGCGTTGGCAACCGCATTCGCGCATTTGTTAATTTTGTCTTGTGGAATAGGTGGCGTGTGTTGCGTGAACTTCTGCACCATGCAAGCGCCGACAACTGTTGCTTCGTCGCGAGTGGGTTTGTCGGTGATGGCGTAAGCGTTCATGGCAAATAGACAGAAGAGAGTAACAAGTAGAATTCTGAAGTTCATGGCATCGTCCTTGAATGGTGTCTCTATCCTTAGAGTTTAACATAACTCATATGAACAATTATTGCTCAGGTACTAACGTTGTTTGAACGCCCGCTGTTTTTCGCGCTCCCAATCTCGTTCTTTTTCCGTTGCGCGCTTATCGTGCAGTTTCTTACCCTTGGCCAGCCCAATCGCCAGCTTCACCCGATTGTTTTTCCAGTATAAATTCAACGGCACCAGGGTATAGCCCTTGCGTTCCACATGGCCGATCAGCTTGCTGATCTCACGTTTATTCAGTAGCAGCTTGCGGGTGCGTTGCGGGTCGGGATTAATATGGGTGGAGGCGGTCTGTAACGGCGTAATTAAAGCGCCAATCAGCCAGATTTCCGCGTTTCTGATCATCACATAGCCTTGATCCAGCTGCACACGGCCCTCGCGCAGGCTTTTGACTTCCCAGCCTTCCAGCACGAGTCCAGCCTCGAAGGTTTCCTCGATAAAAAAGTCATGCCTGGCTTTACGGTTAACGGCGATGTCGTTATCAGCTTTTTGTGCTTTTTTCATGTGATGCAGTATAATCACACCAGTCATTTTTGGGAAGCGGCCATGAATAGTTTAAAACGCAGCGCGATCGTCCCTTACAGCGCCCGTCAAATGTTTGAGCTGGTGAACGGTATCGAGGATTACCCACGCTTTTTGCCGTGGTGCCATTCAACAGAAATCATCAGCCGCACGGATGATGAAATTGTCGCCACCCTGGAAATCAACTGGAAAGGCATGCGTAAAAAATTCACCACACGTAATACGCTGAAGCATTACGATCGCATGGACATGAACCTGGTCACGGGCCCGTTAAAGCACATGGAAGGCATCTGGAATTTTCAGGCGCTGAATGAAAAAGCCTGCAAGGTGCTGCTGGATCTGGAGTTTGAATTCGCCGGTAGTTTTATTGATCGTCTGTTCGAGCCGGTGTTTCAGCATATCGCCAATTCGCTGGTCGATGCTTTTTGCAAGCGCGCGGTTGAGCTGTACGGCAATGAATAAAATCACTATCGAAGTCGCCTATGCGACACCCGAACAGCAGCGCATTATCGAATTGCAAATCACGGCAGACAGCACGATCGAAACCGCTATCAGGCAGTCCGGCATTTTACAACAATTTCCCGAAATTGATTTGACCAAACAACAAGTCGGCATTTTTAGTCAGTCCCGTAAATTATCCGACAAAATAAATGAAGGCGATAGAATTGAAATCTATCGCCCATTAGCCATCGATCCTAAAGAAGCGCGCCGCGCCAGAGCAAAAGCGGCGTCTTATAAAAAGCGTTAATTCTGCTGTATTCGTACCAGTCGATTATTCTGGAAGTAACAAGTCAGGCGTTTTTCATACATTTTTTCATGGCCAGGTTGATCGGTATAAACGTAGTCGAAGCGATTATCCGACAGCACATTCACCATCACGGGATTGCCCAGAATGCCTTTCACTTCAGAAGTGGACATGCCAGTACGCAAGCGGCTGACTTCTTCCGGGGTATAAATGTTCCCCTGGGTAATATCCATTTTGTGTACAAAATTGCAAGCTGATAATACGCAGCAGATTAGGGTAAGCGGAATTATTTTTTTCATGTACAATACCTTTTCAATAGTGGCTATAGTCTAAAGGAATTTTATGGATAATGAAAACCTAAAAAAAGCCGGTTTGAAGGTCACGTTGCCCAGAGTGAAAATCCTCGAAATCATGGAAAATACCAACGATCACCTGAGCGCGGAAGATATCTACAAAACCCTGCTTGATTCTGGCGAAGAAATTGGCCTAGCCACGGTTTATCGCGTGCTCACGCAGTTGGAGGCGGCGGGCTTGGTGGCGCGGCATAATTTTGAGGGCGGCCAGTCGGTGTTTGAATTAGATTCCGGCATCCATCATGACCACATGGTGTGTGTGAAATGCGGCGGGGTGGAAGAGTTCGTCGATGAGCTTATCGAAAAGCGCCAGCAGGAAATCGCTAAAAAAAGCGGCTTTAATATTACTGACCATAGTTTGACCATATATGGTATCTGCGGGCAATGCGGTAAAACATAACCGTAAAAAATCAAGTAAAATCAATAGCTAACCGTTTTTGCAAAATCACCTATAGTTAATAAAAGCACTAAAAATTATAACTATAGGGGTGTGCCATGCCAGATATTGTCCGGTTGCGTGTCAATACAAAAGGCAGTGATTATATTATTGCTGATCTTCATGGCAGTAACGGCAGTCTGACATCTGTCATTAACAAATTAAATCTCGGTGCAAATGACAGATTATTTATCGCTGGTGATCTGGTCGATCGCGGACCAGATAGTTTAGGTGTGATCAAAACTATCATCAATAGCAAAGCAAATCTACAGGTTATCCGCGGTAATCACGAGGAAATGACGCTCACCTCAATACTCGCGCTTGAAACTATTGTACGAGAAATAGTAAAGGAAGACGTCGATGCTGTTATTACCAAAGAGCTAATTATAGATAAAATGAAACACATGCTTGATAATCCTGTAATAGCGTCGCTTAAAAATAATATTTCACAAAATAATGGTGGAATGTGGATTGTTGATTTGTTTGCACAAGAATTAGTTGACGGAAAAATAGATGTCAATGAAAAAGGCGAGATGGTGTATGCTCACAATAGCGATGTGGATCTTGTTTATAATTATATGAGTGATCTTCCCTATATTATTAACGTAGAAGGTAATGAAGACGTTCCGCCGTTTAACGTTGTGCATGCGGACATGCCTATTAATGATTTTGAGCTGGAAAGAAGGGTTAGCAGTGACCAAATGCTCGGGCCGGATGAGCGAATATACGCAATCTGGGCTCGAAAAAATGATATAAGCATTCCTTATGATCCGGAAATTGGGCGAACAGTCATGTCTGTTCTGGCTTACTGTGGGCATAGAATCATCGGTTTTGGTGATAATGAATGTGTGAGACGCGATACAAGTATGGCTGATCTGGATCGCGCGACATATTATGCAAACATTGCGCTTGTGGCAAATCACAAAGCTTTTATGGTTAACACAATTAGCAATACTCAAGTGGCATCTGATTTTGATCAGATGAGGGGTGCAAAAACAATCGCGAAAGAAATCCTGAATTTTATGGCGGAAAAGAATCAACTGTTTATCGTTGGAAAAATATTAAAGAGAGCGATTGATGAATTAAATGAAGTGAGCGCTAAAGACATAGACAATCATCTGGCGTTAGCTTTAAAAAGAGTTAATTATGCAATAGCGGCTGCGCCCAAGAATCTTGGAATGAAAGAATGGAGCTTGGATGATTTGCTTATGATTATAAATTACACCCCAGGCATAAACAGTGAAAAGCTACGGAATGTTAATTATAAAATAATGGCGTCATATATAGAAAGCCAGCAAGCCAACACTAAAACGCGAGAGGATATACAGGCACTGCGCAAATATGTTGATACAATGGCGGATAACTATAACTTTTATCATCAACCAGAGCATCCGCTTCAATATGACGATTTATTCGAAAAACTTTTTCCACCACAAACACACCTTGTGCAGCAAGGATTATTCGCTGAAAAGGACAAAAGAGGCGAGACAATGTGTCGGGCTCTTATAGGGCTGCTTGCGAAAAACGAGGATGCATTTATTGATAATAAAAAAGCTGAATACGAGGAAAAATTTGATGAGAATGACGTTGCTGCATTGGACAAGATAGTCCAGGATGCGGCTGATTTTATATCAAGCCAAAATTTTATGATTAGCGATCATAATAAAAATTTTCCCGATCACAAGATGGATCATGAAACATGCGAAGGTTTTTATGAGGAAAATAAGTGGGACCTTTATGCGGAATTTGAGTACAATCAAAGGTCCTACATTAAAAACTCCCTGGCTATAGAGGATATCAAACAGCTGCTGGCAGCCGAGGTTGGTAAATGCGCCAGCATGACAAAAGTTTCTGAAAAAATCAGTGATAGCTATCTAAAAATAGCTGATATTGTTAATAAACATAACGCCAAACATCGTCCAGTGATTAAGCTAATTAGTCAGCTGGAATTGCAGTCCTTTGCCGACAGGGTTATTGAGAAAGCGGGTCTTCGCGCCGCAAAATTATAAGGTGACGCTGTATAAAGGTAAACAAACGACTATTCCTGTTCATGGTGACGCAGATATGGGAAATGTGTTTCTTAAAAAAATCTGCAAGCAATTAGGGATTAAATCTAAAGATATATTTTAGTTGGAGGCAGTTATGCAACAAGCATATCCGGTGATTTTAGCAAAAGGTGGTAAAAGTATTATCGCGGAATTTCCCGATGTACCTGAAGCGATGACAGTCGGAGCGGATGAAGATAATGTTTTGGAATGGGCACAAGATGCATTAGTTGTTGCGTTGTCTGGCTATTTGGATGAGAGACGCGATATTCCTAAACCATCAAAACCTAAAGATGGGCATGCGATGCGCGTCAAATTCGACGATTGCTTGATCTGGATCATCACTCAAGAATGGATCTGATTGATGATGCGTTACATGAGCTTGGTAAAATGCTGGTTGTGGATATTCAACCTTTAGTGCTGCCAAAGTTAAGTGGTGATAAAAGATCAAGAGCGCATATCTAGATCCCAGCCAACAACTCCTCCGCATGCGCTAAAGTTTTGGCGGTAATTTTTTCGCCGCCGAGCATGCGGGCGACTTCGGCTGATTTTTCTTTTTTGTCTAGATAACGTAAGCGGGTGTGGGTGGTTTTTTCTATAAAATATTTTTCGACTAACAAATGATGATGTCCGCACGCCGCGACTTGAGGCGAGTGGGTGACACAAAATACTTGATACGCTTCGCCTAATTCTCGTAGTAGTTTGCCGATTTTTTCCGCGGTGGCGCCACCGACGCCGGTGTCGACTTCGTCGAAGATTAAAGTAGGTGTCGAGGTAACGTGCGCGAGTGCCAAGTGTGCGGCTAAGCTTAGGCGGGATAATTCACCGCCGGAGACGACTTTGGCTAGGGGTTGCAAAGGTTGATCTGGATTTGTCTTGATAATAAACACGATTTTCTCGTTACCGTGAGGGGAAATGTTATCGGAATCAGATCCCGGGTGCAAAGAGCGCACCCGGGCTACGTCAGGGTTGTAGCCCGTGTGCGTTTTGTGCACCCGGGGTGACACTTCCTCCAACATAATTTGAAACTCTGCATGCGGCAGTGATAACGAGCGCACGGTCTTGGTGATGATTTTGGCCAGCGCTCCAGCAGCTTTCTCGCGGCATTTTGATAGTTTAGTAGCATGCTTGTGATAATCAACTTCGGCATTTTTTAGTTGTTCTGTAAGTTTAGCTAACTCTTCATCACTAGACGCCAGACCATCCAGCTCTGCTTGCAATCGTTGTTGATACGCAAACAACTCCTCCGGCTTCACTTTATGTTTGCGTGCCAAATCATATAACTGACTCACGCGTTTCTCCAAAAACTGCGCGCGCTCGGGGTCGATCTGAGTCGACTCCAGGTAACTACTCAGTTCTGCTTCCAGATCATTTAGCTGGATAAGCGCGTTATCCACCGCACCCAACCATTCTGCCGATTTTTTTTCCAGCCCTTGCGTGCTTTCCAATGCTTTACGCACGGCATTTAATCCAGATAACAATGAACGATCATCATTGCTCAACTGATGCAATGCGAGCTCTATATTTTTTAACAAATCATCCGCGTGTGAAATTTTATGATGCTCTTTTTCAATCTCAGCCCATTCACCTTCGCGCAAATTCAACGCGACTAATTCATCGAGCTGAAATCGCAAATAATCGGCGCGCATCGTGCGTTCGGCGGTCTTCTCGCGCAAGTCGCTAATGTTTCGTTCTAGCGTTTTGCAGAGTGTCGCCGCTGTGCGCACCGCCTCCGCCACAGGCATATGCTCACCATATCGATCCAGCATATCGCGCTGATTTTCACTCTTCAGCAACACCTGTTGATCGTATTGTCCATGCAAATGAAACACCAGCTCGCCCAAATCGCGCACCGCTTGCTGTGTTGCCGGCAAGCCATTTATATAACTACGTGAACGCCCATCAGTGCTCATCGAGCGACGAATAATGCATTCATCACTATTCTGATAAAAATCATGATCCTTTAACCAGGCGCACGCAGCAGGAAAGCGCGTCAAATCAAAACACAAACTAATATCCGCGCGTTCTTTACCCGGCCGAATCATGTTCGCTGATCCCCGCGCACCTAATGCTAATTCAATCGCTTCCAAAAATATTGATTTCCCCGCGCCCGTCTCGCCCGTAATCATATTGCAGTGTGGCATAATACTTAACTGCAGTTCTTCTATCGTAGCGAGATCGCGAATATGAATTTGTGTCAGCATAGGTCTATTCCGTATATTGCAGCTTGCGGCCCCAGTGTAATTTGCTACGCAGTGTTTCGTAATAGTTATAATCCAGTGGATGAATCAAATGTAAATGTTGCGGTTTTTTGCTAATCGTAATATGACTACCAGGCGGCGTATTGATGAATGGCTGGCTATCGCAAGTCAAACGCGGCGTCGTCGAATTATTTGGCGTAATCACAATGGTTACGCGGCGATTACCTTCAATGACGATAGGTCGCATGTTTAATGAATGCGGGAACATCGGCACCAGCACAAACGCATCCAGCTTCGGATGCAAAATCGGCCCGCCGCCAGATAACGCATAAGCCGTCGAGCCCGTCGGTGTCGCGATAATCAAGCCATCGGAATCCTGACTACAGACAAACTGGTCATCGATGAAAATTTCAAACTCACTCATGTGTGGCACGGAATCTGGAATCAGCGCCACTTCATTCAGCGCGTTACTTTGCCCTAATACCTTACCCTGATGCTCAACCGTCGCGCCCAGTAAAAATCGTTTTTCCAAAATATAATCGCCCTCGAGCATGGCTTTGATCTTATCGAGTTCGGCGGGATGAATGTCAGTTAAAAAGCCAAGACGACCGCGATTAATCCCCAGCACGGGAATTTCATTGTCGATCACCGCATGCGCGGCATGCAGCAAACTGCCATCGCCACCGACTACTATCAATAATTGGCAACTGTTACATAATTCTTGCCCGGGAACAGAAGAGAGTGAGGTATCATTTAGCGAAGCGGCGGTTTCAGTATCCAGCAATATATCTTTGCCCAGCTTTTGCAGGTAAGCAATTAAGGTCCTAAGCGTCTCGATGACGCCATCGTTTCTGACTCGCCCGTAAATGCCTATGGTCTTAAACTGCGCTGTCATGGTATCCCTTAATAGCTAATAGACTTGAATATCGTCATAATAACCCTATATATAGTACAACGAAGTAGCCAGGAGTAAGAAGATGTCAAAAGCAAAATATGACCCGGATGAGGAAAATCAGACCCCTTCCGAAGGATCAGAGGAAAAGTTAATAACCAGCCCTTCCCACGAAGAGTTGCTGCAACAACTGGGCGCGGCCGAAGAAAAAGCCAATCAATATTGGGACCGAATTTTGCGTATGCAGGCGGAAAGCGAAAATATCGCGCGTCGTGCCGAACGTGATCTTGCCAACGCTCACAAATTCGCGCTGGATAAGTTTGCCGCGGAACTGCTGCCTATTATAGATAGCCTGGAATTATGCGCGTCCAGTGTGCCATCTGATATGCAAGAGGCGGCAAAGCCCGTGATAGAAGGGGTTGAGTTAACATTAAAGATGTTCTACAGCGCGCTGGAAAAATTTGGTATCAAGCAGGTGAATCCGGTTTCTCAGCCCTTTAACCCCGAATACGAACAGGCCATATCCACCCAGGAAGATGCCTCTGTTCCGCCTAATACGGTGGTTTCAGTGCTGCAAAAGGGGTACACCTTGAATGGTCGCCTGATTCGTCCGGCATTGGTGGTGGTATCGAAGTAACGTCGTCCCGGCCCCCGACAAAAGCATTCGGGGGCAGGCTCCAGTCGGGATCCAGAAATATTTAAATAACTTGGGATTGAAAAGTAATCTTTCCGACCCAATCTAATAATCAATAGATTAAACGTATGGGAGAGTAATTAAATGGCTCATAAAATCATAGGCATAGACTTGGGAACGACCAATTCCTGTGTAGCGGTAATGGAAGGGGACAAGGTCAAGGTAATTGAAAATTCCGAGGGCGCGCGTACCACGCCTTCTATTGTCGCATATCTCGATAATAACGAAATTCGGGTGGGTCAGCCGGCCAAGCATCAGGCAGTGACCAATCCAAAGAATACTATCTATGCGGTCAAGCGTTTGATAGGCCGTCGCTTCGACGACCAGATGGTGCGCAAAATGCAGGAAACCGTGCCATACAAAATCATCAAGGCTGACAATGGCGACGCCTGGGTGGAAGTATTAGGCAATAAAGATCTGGCGCCACAACAAGTGTCCGCGCAAATCCTGATGAAGATGAAGAAAACCGCGGAAGATTATCTGGGTCATGAAGTAACGGAAGCGGTTATCACCGTGCCAGCATACTTCAACGATTCACAACGTCAAGCTACCAAAGACGCGGGTAAAATCGCCGGACTTGAAGTTAAACGTATTATTAACGAACCGACCGCGGCGGCACTTGCCTTCGGTATGGATAAAAAACCTGGCAACCGCAAAATCGCGGTGTACGACCTGGGTGGCGGTACATTTGATATCTCCATTATTGAAATCGCGGAAGTCGATGGCGAACATCAGTTTGAAGTATTGTCCACTAACGGCGATACCTTCCTCGGCGGTGAAGACTTTGACATGCGCCTGGTGAATTACCTCGCCGACGAGTTCAAGAAAGAGCAGGGGATCGATCTGCGCCAGGACCGTCTGGCGCTGCAGCGGCTCAAGGAAGCGGCAGAGAAGGCCAAGATCGAGCTCTCATCTG
>DAIDIB010000040.1 GCA_027459575.1 Gammaproteobacteria bacterium
CAGCAACCCTCAAACCAAACATGAACCAAAAAACGTGCTACCACCACCGTGCTTTTCTCGCCCAATTTAGGTAAACTTTGTCTTTCGTCCAGATTCCGGCAGGTTTTAATATGGTTAATTTTTTCACATTTTTGACCGCAAAATCATGGCGCGCCAATTTATTCGCTCTCTTACTAGGCGCCATGCTAACACTCGCCTTTGCCCCATTCGGCGTTTACCCACTCGCCGTACTATCCCTCGCTGGCTTACTAGGACTTTGGTTAAATACAGACAGATGGCGCGCGTTCAGATTAGGCTGGTTCTTCGGCGTAGGTTTATTCAGCACCGGCGTTTACTGGATCTACATTAGCGTCCACGACGTTGGCGATGTGCCCATGATTTTCTCCGTCATCATCACCGGCGCCTTAATCGCCTTCCTCGCCCTCTACCCCGCTTTCGTGGGCTATTGCCTAAGCCGCTTCTTCCCCACCACCACCAACCTGAAACTACGCTACGCCTTTCCAACACTCTGGACCCTCGGTGAATACTTCCGCAGCCAGATTTTATCCGGCTTCCCCTGGCTATTAGTCGGCTACAGCCAAACCTATTCCCCCCTCAAAGGATGGGCACCTATTTTCAGCGTATTTGGCATCACATTATTTGTCGCGGCCACCAGCGGCACACTGGTGAATGCGGTGTTAAAGTACCGCCAATCCCAATATTTCGCCGCTTATGTGAATTTATTTGTCATATTTTTGATCTGGATGTCCGGCGCCATGCTCAACCTCCAGACCTATACCCGGGCTGAAGGCGCGGCCATTAAAGTCGCCCTGGTACAAGGCAATATTGCCCAATCAATCAAGTGGTCACCCGAGCATGTTAATGAATCACTTCAAACCTACGCCAATCTGACCGAGCCATTATTTGGCAAAGATAAACTCGTTATCTGGCCAGAAGCCGCCGTTCCCCTTCCCATACAAGAGGCGCAAAGCTACATAGAAGGGCTCGATGCCAAAGCCAGAAAGAGCGGCACTCAACTCTTCGTCGGTATCCCCATTCAGGCAACCGACGGCAATGGCTACTACAACACCATCTCCACCCTCGGAGATTCACACCAGGTATATCTGAAACGCATACTGGTACCGTTTGGCGAGTATGTACCCGTACCCGGCGTGTTTACCAAATTTTTTGACTTCCTGCACGTGCCACTCTCCATGATGATGCCCGGTAATCCCGTGCAAAAACCCCTGACGGCTGGCAATATCAACATTCAGCCGGCGATTTGCTCCGAAGTCACCTACCCAGAACTGATGCGTACCAGTGACCCCACCATCGGCCTGCTACTCACCATCACCAATGATGCCTGGTTTGGCAGATCCATCGCGCAAGCCCAGCATTTGCAAATGGCCGCCATGCGCGCCATTGAGTTCCAACGGCCGCTATTATTTGCCAGCAACGATGGCATCACAGCGATCATTGGTTCAGATGGCGTTGTACAAGATGCCGCGCCCACGCACCAGGCATATGTACTGCAAGGAAAAGTGCAGCCCAGAAAAGGACTCACGCCGTGGATGGTGACCGGCCTCAATCCACTGATAATAATTATGCTATTTATGCTATTCGCCGCGCGCCACAGCGAACGCACCGCACGCAAGGTGGCACAACAACCCATAACAGATAACGAGAAAGGTTTACAGCAAACATGATGGAAGAAAATTATAATCCACGCAAAATAGAATCCACCACGCAAAAATACTGGCAAGAAAAAAATAGCTTTCAAACCACAGAAGACGCCAGTCGCGAAAAGTTCTTTTGTTTATCCATGATGCCTTATCCTAGCGGTAACCTGCATATGGGACACGTGCGTAACTACACCATTGGCGATGTTATTTCACGTTATCAATACATGCTCGGCAAAAATGTTCTGCAACCCATGGCCTGGGACGCCTTTGGTTTGCCAGCAGAAAACGCCGCCATCAAAAACAAGATTCCACCCGCGAAATGGACGCGAGATAACATCGCGCATATTCGCAAGCAAATAAATCAATTAGGATACGCCTATGACTGGAGTCGTGAATTAACTACCTGTGACCCAGACTACTATCACTGGGAACAATGGCTATTTTTGCGCATGCTAAAAAATGGCCTGGCTTACAAAAAGGATGCAGAAGTAAACTGGGACCCAGTCGATCAAACCGTACTGGCTAACGAGCAAGTAGTGGATGGTCGCGGTTGGCGCTCGGGCGCACTGGTTGAACGCCGTTCGATTTCACAATGGTTTTTGAAAATCACAGCATACGCGGAAGAATTACTAAAAGACCTGGAAAAATTAACACACTGGCCAGAACAAGTACGCACCATGCAACGCAACTGGATTGGACGTTCAGAAGGCGTGGATATTACTTTTGCCGTAGAAGGTCATGAGCCACTTACTGTTTTCACCACACGACCAGATACGTTATTTGGCGTCACCTATATTGCCATCGCGCCACAACATTCCCTGGCGACAGAACTTGCGAAAAAAAATCCAGCGCTGCACCAGTTTCTTGATGAATGCCGCAATATTAAAGTCGCGGAAGAAGAACTCGCAACCATGGAAAAGCGCGGCATAAAAACCGAATTATTCGCCACACATCCCATAACGGGCGAAAAAATTCCCATTTGGGTCGCGAATTTTGTCGTGATGGAATATGGCTCCGGCGCGTTAATGGCGGTGCCCGCACATGATCAACGCGATTTTGAATTCGCGCAAAAATACAAACTACCTGTCAAGGAAGTAGTGTTACCCACTGACAAAAGCGCATGGGATTTTTCTCAACACGCTTTCACCGAGCAAGGTGTGCTGACAAACTCCGGCGACTACAACAACATGACCTCCAAACAAGCTTTTGATGCTATCGCCAGCACTTTGGAGGCAAAAAATTTAGCCAAGCGCAAAGTTAATTATCGTTTGCGCGACTGGGGTGTATCGCGACAACGATATTGGGGCGCGCCTATTCCTGTGATTAACTGCCCTAAATGCGGCGTCGTGCCCGTGCCAGAAAAAGACTTGCCTGTTGTGTTGCCTGAAGACGTGGAATTTACTGGTGTCACTTCACCGCTCAAATCCATCAAATCATTTTATGAAACTACTTGCCCAGTTTGCCAGGGTCCCGCACACCGCGAGACAGATACTTTCGATACTTTCGTAGAATCCTCCTGGTATTACACGCGTTTTACCTGCAAGAAGCAAAACAAATCCATGCTGGATGGCAGAGCGAATTACTGGTTGCCAGTCGATCAGTATATTGGCGGCATTGAACATGCCATTTTACATTTGCTCTACGCGCGTTTCTTTCACAAAGTCATGCGTGATGAAGGCTTGTTAAATAGCGACGAACCTTTTACGCGCCTGTTATCACAAGGTATGGTGCTAAACAAAGGCGTCAAAATGTCCAAATCCAAAGGCAACGTCGTTGATCCGCAAGAGTTGATTGAAAAATATGGCGCGGATACCGTGCGACTATTCATTATTTTCGCCGCGCCGCCAGAACAAAGTCTGGAATGGTCAGATAGCGGCGTGGAAGGCTCGCATCGCTTCTTGAAACGCTTGTGGGCATTCGCTTATGAAAATAGAGACGCGATCATCAAGCAGAATCGATTGCCAAAAGCATCGCGTTTAGACCCTACCACCCTGGAACAGGCCGACCCAGCGCAACTGGAAACATTCAGACAAATTTACGATGTGCTTGATCAGATTAAATTTGATTATGAACGTCAGCAGTTTAATACCGTTGTCTCTGGTTGCATGAAAATACTTAACACTTTGACGAAAATTCCACCGAGCAGCGCTACCACTGATCTTCGCGGCACAATTATTCATAAAGGCATGAGTATACTGCTACGCGTGCTCAATCCCATTACACCGCATATTACACATCAATTGTGGCATGACCTGGGATTTGAAAGCGCTATTCTGGAAGCTGCGCTGCCCAAAACCATCGCGTTCAAAGTCGATACGGTGGAAATGGTGGTGCAAGTCAACGGTAAATTACGCAGCCGAGTGCGCATCCCGCACAATGCCGATCAAAAAACCATTGAGATGGCGGTGACAGGCGATGAGAAGATCAAGCAGGTTATTGCCGGCAAAGCGATTAAGAAAATCATCACCGTGCCAGGCAAGTTGGTGAATGTGGTGATATAATTGTAACGGGGTCTTGTCATCGTGCGGGATGACAGACCCTACGGAGCACATATGAAATTTTTAGTTTGTATCGTTACTTTATTCCTCACCGCCTGTGGCTTCCACCCACAAGGCGATATGAAGCTTGCACCGCCCCTGCAAAAAATGTACCTGCAAACTCCCGACCCTTACGGCACGCTCTCGCGTGATTTACGCAACTATCTTAAAATGTCGCATGTGCGACTAGTGACATCCCCAGAAGAAGCAGAAACAATACTCGAAATATTGAGCGATACCAGCAGGCAAGAATTATTAAGCGTTGCCGGCACGCAACAAACACGTCAATACAATCTAATGGTTAACGTAAATTTTGCTGTGAGCGATAAGAATGGCCACACTATCCTCCCAGCACAATCACTGACTGAAAATCGCACCATCACCGTGCAAGCAAATCAGATTCTTGGCAGCAGCAACGAAGCCACACTTTACACGCAGCAAATGCGACGCACGCTGGCTTATGCTATTGTGAATCGCCTCGCTTCCATCGAAGTAACTAAAACGATTAACAAAGCATTTGCTGTACAGAAAAAGCGATCGACACAATGAAGCTGACTTCATTCCAGCTCGAACAACAAATTAATAAGCAACTCGCGCCAGCCTATATTGTAGGCGGTGATGAATTATTAGCACGACAAGACACAGCTAATTTAATTCGCAAAGCGGCGAAAGCCGCGGGTTTTACCGAACGAACCAAACTCGCGCCGGAAGCAGGTTTTGACTGGGAGCAATTATACGGCCTACTGAATTCAGGTTCGCTGCTCGCGGAAAAACGCATTATCGAACTGGATTTCACCAGCGCGCAACCGAATAAAACCGCCGCGCCTATTTTGTGCGATTACGCCCAGCGACCTTCGCCCGACGTGTTACTGCTCATCACCACCGGCAAGATAGACGACAAAATGACAAAAAGCGCGTGGTATAAAGCGCTGGATAAAATCGGCATCAGTGTCACCATCTGGCCTGTCACACGTGAACAACTGCCGCAATGGATCAACGCGCGCGCCAAACGATATAAATTACAGATACAACCTGACGCCGTGAACCTGCTCGCCGACTTTGTAGAAGGCAATTTAGGTGCCGCGGCGCAAGCCATCGAAAAACTCTACTTGCTCCGACCGGAAAAGGCAGTTGACTGCGCCATGGTGGAGACTGCGCTCACTGATGAAAGCTCCTTCAGCGTGTTTGATTTGGTCGAACACACCTTAAGCGGCGACAAAGCACGCACCATGCACATTTTGGAAAATTTGAAAAACGATGGCACAGAAGCGACTTTAACCTTATGGAGCCTGACACGCGAACTGCGCTTACTCGCCGACATGACGCGCGAACAGAAAGAAGGTAAAACACTGGAATATCTATTTCAGAAATATCGCATCTTCACCAAACGTCAACCCGCTATGCGCCGCGCCCTCACACGTCTCACACCAGAAAAGTGCTGGCAGCATCTAACCCACGCCGCGCATGTCGATACGCTCATCAAAGGCGCTGCGACGGGTAATGCGTGGAATGCGCTGCAGTTGCTGTGTTTACGACTATTATAATTAGCTTTTACCAGGCGCTAGCGGGATTTGTGATGGCGGTTTTTCTTTCATTTCTGATCCTCTAATCTTGAGCTTCTCTTTCATTTCCGCAAATTCTTTATATGCGGGCGACGAACTCATTTTTTCTTGAACTCCTTTGCTTCGACATTCGGCAATACACGCATCCAAATCACGAGCAAATTCTCTTAATCGCTGTGGATCGCTTTTAACTTTAGTCAACTCCGCAGGATTTTCGAGTATAGTTGTTAAACGTTGTATATTCCTATCCAGATTGACACAGTCGATAAACGCTTTATTCTCATCGGCTCGAATTTGCGCCAGGCTGGTGAACGGAGGCATGCTTGTTAAGTAAGGCTTATATTTATTTAATTGCTCTATCACCACATCTCCTCTTACATCGCCCTTTTGTTTCCACTGAATTGCCTCAGCCATCAAGTTATTAAACACTGTATTCAAACGCGTTTCATTATCTATCGAACTTAGAAATAGCCCAATAGGTTTGCCTGTAGGATAACCAGACAAATTCTTGTAAAATATGAATCTTTCGAGTAGATCATGATTGTACTTTCCCAGGTAAACAGCCAATGTTTCCATCATCGTCATTCTGCGCGCAAATAGATCTGTTTCAATACTAATTATTTTCCCCCTATTTATAGGAAGTAATGCTTTTTGATCGAAATAGGCTAGAGGTATTTGTGTATAAGGCAGAGATGATCCATAACGCCCATCATTATCCATTTTTAGCGAGGCGCCAAAATCAATCACCTTGACTCCACCATCTGGAACCATGCAATAATTTCTTCCCGCACTGTCCAGGTGAAGCAACTGTCGATCGTGAAGCTGATTCTGGGCCGCGACAATGCCTTCAAATATCTTGTCAAGCTCAGCTGCGCGTTGATCTTTTCTAGCTTGAAAACCTCTGGCATCAGCTGCTTCTTCTGTATAGATAAACTTGTCGTCAACACCTTTCATTGAATCCATATGATCAAACAAGTTCGCAGCACGTTTTGCGACTGGATCTTGATAAATGCACTCGTTAAAGATGAATTTTTTTCCCTCTATCTCCATCGCCAGCAATCGTGGTCGTTTTAAATCCTTATCACTGTTGTTTTGTGCGAGCACGCTGGCAATATTGTCGAATTCATTCTGGAAGGTGATTTTTCCATGCGCGATTAGCCGTCGTATCACTGGATCAGTTTCTTTGCTCTCATCTGCTTCTGATTCAGTTTTTAATAACAACTCTCCATCATGTAATAATTTTTTCACTTCGGCATCATCACCTTTATAAGAATAACGATCGAGTAATCCGCCGGAAATACCACCTGGCTTCAGTGTTTCAATAAAAGTGAACCCTTTTTCAGCGAGTAATTGTCGTGAGGCAAGCAGAGATGCTGATACCACAGGTGTTATTGGTATAGACCCCACATACTCCTCGTCTGCCACCATAGAGTAAGAGCTGTTAAGTATTTTATCTATTGCAGCCTCGTGAGTACGGTTATTTTCTTTCTCTTCATCATCTTGATCATGGCTTCGCGACATTCGTACCTCGACCCATCAATTTTATTGTTCCTAATCTATTGATTAGCAAATGATCGATACTATTATTATAGCATGACGATATACAACAAAATGGCGGTTTTGTGATATAATAATAGAATGAACTACCTAGGAGGTGCTTATGATGCATCGCTTATTCCAGGAATCGCCCAAATCAAAACTTGCGATAGACACCATCATTGAAGAATTGCAATTGAGAAGGCATCCCAAAGCCGATCAAATTATCTTGATATTGCAAGGTACAAAGGATTTTCTGAGTGTCACGGATCCGCAATTTCAAAAAGACCGCGATGGCTTTAATGATGCTATCATTAAAAAAATATTTGAAAAGACGAGTACGCGCCTGACAGCACTTCAGCACGAATTAATAACAGACGCTGATGGCAAAGATGCATTTGAATTTTGTCTTGAAGCCCATCAGGAAAGACTCGATTTACTCAAAACAAATCGTGATAAAATTTATTTGTATTATTCACTGAATGACAATCCATTAAAAGACATTCTTTCGTCTATGCTCATCAAAAATACATTATCTTAGCGTTATTGTTGCTTCAAATTTTGCTACCATGCTGCAGTTGACGTGTTTGCGATCGTCATAATTACATTTTGGCGCTGGGAGCATCTGAAGGAGGCTCTACTTTAAGCTCCACTTTAGGCTCGGCATTTCTGGCCTGTAGCCGTTCTTTCGTTTCAGCAAATTGCTGATAGGTAGATGATGTGCTCAATTTTTCCGGCACACCTTTTTTTTGACATTCCGCGACGCACGCATTTAGATCATGAGCAAATTGTCTTAGTTGCAGCGGATCGCTTTTGACTTTTTCAAGTTCCGCAGGATTTTCAAGAATAGAGGTTAAGCGTTGTACTTCTTTATTCAGGCTTACACAATCAGTAAACGCTCTGCTTTCATCGGTTCTCATTTGCGCCAGACTCGTAAACTGAGGCATGCTGGTTAAATAAGGTTTGTATTTATTTAATTGCTCTATAATGACGTCTCCTCTTACGTCGCCTGCTTGTTGCAGGAGAACTGCCTCAGCCATCAGGTTATTAAATACATTATTCAATCGTATGTCATTATCTATCCCTCTTAGAAATAACTGCATATGTTGAGTGGTAGGATATCCGGGCAACCCTTTATAATATATTTCACCTTGACGTAAACCATCTGTATTAAAACCCATGTAGATAGCCATTGTTTCCATCATCGTCATTCTGCGAGCAAAAAGATCTGTCTCAATACTGGTTTTTCCTTGCGTTGGTGGCAACAACCCACGCTGATCAAAGAAAGAAGTGGGTATCTGCGTATAGGGACGGCTTCCATCAATGCAGCCTTCCAAATTCATTTTTAGAGAAGCGCCAAAATCAATCACTTTTAATCCACCATCTGGTAGCATGCAATAATTTCTCCCCGCACTATCCAAATGAAGTAACTGTCGATCATGAAGCTGGTTTTGGGCTGAAACGATATTTTCAAATATTTTATCAAGCTCAGCGGTACGCTGATCCTTCCTGGTTTGCATACCCTTAGCGTCAAGTGACTCGTAGATAAACACCGCATCAACCTGATACATTGATTCCATATGATCTTGTAAATTTGCAGCGATCTTCGCAGCAGGGTCTTGATAAATACATTCATTAAAGATGAATTTTTTTCCACCGAACTCCATCGCCAACATTTTCGGACGCTTTAAGTCAGCATCGCCATTATTTTGAGCGAGCAGGCTGGCAATATTTTCAAATTCATTTTGAAAAGTCATTTTTCCATGAGTGATTCTTTGTTTTATTTTTTTATCTGGCTCCTTGTCGGCATCCGCGTCTAATTCAGTCTTTAATAACAACTCGCCATCATGTAATAAATTTTTGACTTCCTGATCATCACCCTTATAAGAATAGAGATCAAGCGATCCACCGGAAATGCCGCCAGGTCTTAATGTTTTGACAAAAGTGAACCCTTTTGCAGCGAGTAATTGTTGCGAAGTAGGTTTAGAGGGTGATTGATCAGACGCTTGTTGTTCGGCAGGAATTTGAGACGGTGATACTTTTGTTTCATCCTCTGCTGGCAAAGCTGTATTATAATCATCATCCCCAGCGTCTGATTCTGGTTCATGAGCATTGGCTGCCTCATCATCGACTACTTCAGGCTCATAAGGATTTGTTGCTTCAGCAGAATCATCGATGACCTCAGGCTCATAAGCATCTTTAACTTCGGTCTCAGCTGTTTTATTTTCTTCATCGTCATCAAAATCTTGATCATAGCCTGGCATGTGACTACCCCCCGACTCATCAAGTTTCTTGTTATAGGTAAATTAGCAAATAGTTGATACTATTATTATAGCATGTACAAATGAGGTAAAATGGCGATTTTATGGTATAATAATAGATATAATTAATAAAATGAACTACCTAAGAGGCTCTTATGATGCTTCGTTTATTTGTAGACAAGCCAAAAACAAAGCTTTCCATAGATACCATAATTGGTGATTTGGAGCTAAGAAACCCGCCCAACGCCCTTCAAATTATTTCCATGTTACAAGATACTAAAGCCTTCTTGAGTGTCACTGATCCCTTATTTCAAAAAGATCGCGAGTTCTTTAATGATGCTGCCATAAAAAAAATACTGGAAGACGCTAGTGCTCGCCTTATATCCTCTCAAGCGAGGGTAGGTACAGACACAAATGGTAAAGAAGCCTTTGAATTTTGTCTGCAAGCCCATCAGGAAAGACTCGATTTACTGAAAACCAATAACGACAAAATTTATCTGTATTATTCACAGCATGATAATCCGTTGAAAAAGATATTAACAACAACTCAATCTGTAAAAAATACGCTTTGATACGCACGGTACTAATTCAATCGATCCTTAGTGATCTCGTGATTACCCACCATAAAATCGAGCGGCAGTATAAGGCAATATCTGATATAATAGAACCATGCACCAACTAGAACAGCCAATAGGCATATTAGGCGGCACTTTCGATCCCATTCACATGGGACATCTGCGTATGGCCGTGGAATTGCACGATGCTCTAAGCCTCGCTAAGGTACACATTATCCCCTGCTTACAGCCAGTACACCGCAAGTTGCCGGCGGCATCCGCGGAACATCGTATGGAGATGGTCAAATGCGCGGTGGCGAATGAACCTACGCTAGTGGCCGATGATCGCGAGATTCGCCGCAAAGGGCCATCGTACATGATTGATACCCTGCTGGATTTGCGTCAAGAAATGCCGAACACACCGCTCTGCCTGATCGTCGGTATCGATGCGTTTCTGGGCTTTGCCAGTTGGCATCGCTATAACGATATTCTCGACGTGGCGCATATTATTATCGCCCACCGTCCGCAGTATCAACTACCAGCGACAGGCGTGATCGCAGACCTCGTTAAAAACAAACGCCAGACAGATACCTCTTATATTCAACATCATCTAGCCGGCGGCATCTTGCTCTGGCCGATCACCGCGCTGGATATTTCAGCGACAGATATACGAAAACAGATTGCAATGGGCAAGAATCCAAGGTATTTATTACCCGACACTGTTTACCAGTATATTAAACAACATGGCGTCTATAATTTAAGTCGGATTTAACTATGAACTCAGAAGAATTACGTGAAATTGCTATTAACGCCCTTGAGGACTTAAAGGGCATCGATATAACCGCCATGGATGTCCGATCTCTCACCAGTATTGCCGATTATATGATCATCTGTACTGGCCGCTCCAGCCGTCATGCGAAAGCGCTGGCTGATAACGTTGCGATCAAAGCCAAAGAAAACAAAGCCTCGTTCGTCCGTACTGAGGGTGAAAGCGATGGCGAATGGATTCTGGTCGATTTGGGCGATGTTGTCGTTCATGTCATGCTAGCCAATGCTCGTTCATTTTACAGCCTTGAAGACTTATGGGAGCCGGTTAAGGATTTACGCGACCAGGAAGCCAAAGGGTGAAAATCCGTCTTATCACGATCGGCCATAAAGCGCCTGGCTGGTTACAGGAAGGATATCAGGATTATATTAAACGCTTACCCGCCAGTTGTGCGCTGGAACTCATAGAAATCCCCGCGGAAAAACGACCAGAAGAAAAAATGCTGGCGAGTATTAAAGCGGATAATCATGTTGTGGCGCTCGATGTAAAAGGGAAATGCTGGTCAACGGAGCAGTTGGCTGAAAAGTTGCAGGGCTGGCTGCAGAGTGGGAAAAATATTGATTTGCTGGTGGGTGGCGCGGATGGGCTGTCGCCTGAGTGCTTGGCAAAAGCACAAGAAAAATGGTCGTTGTCAACGCTGACCTTTCCGCATATGCTGGTGCGCTTGATTGTGGCGGAGCAGATTTACAGAGCGCATTCGATTTTGCAGAATCATCCGTATCATCGTTAGTTCGGCGTACTCACACCCATCACCGCCAGCAACATTCTCACTTCTTCTCGTTTGCTGTCGCTGTCTTTTTTCGCTGCCGCCAAATCTTCCTCCAGCTTATGCATTGCAGTCACATCACCTGGGTTCGCCCGAGCCTTCGCAAGATCCGCTTCAAGTTGTTTGACCTTGATTTTGGCATTGGCATAATCTGTTTCCGCAGTTAACACACGCACACCAAATTTTTCCGCGTCGGTTTGTTGCTCCGCGACGATTGCATAAAACTTAGTGCTGGCGCTTGTCACCAACTGACAACGCTGCTTTTCCAGATTAGACGCGCTCTTGCTCATCACTTCGCACGCTGCCATTTTCTTCTTCATCACTTCAGGGTGCGTGATGAGGTACTGATAATTATATTGATCTTCGCAAGCAGTGAGCAAGGAAGCCAACCCGACAAGACACGCCATTTTAATAAGTTTATGCATATTAACCTTAGTGATTAACATATTTACCCAGCATCCACATGAATGGCAGGCCGATCAGCGCTAATCCGGCGATGACCAGAAAAATAACGGTGCTGATTGGTACCATCAACGGGCTTCTGCGATGTTCTTTGTATTTGATGATAGAAGCAAAGAGAAATGAGCCGCCGATGATTAAGCAGGCGGCGGTGACAAATTGCTGCAATAACGTAACAGGTTCCATGATATTGTTGGCCATGGCGCCAAGACCTGTGTCACGTACTATTGCAAATACCGCCGTTGACACCAGAAAAGCGCTTAACCCCAACATTGCGCGTGCAGCTTTCAAATTCATACAATACGGCCCTGTCTAATGCTATAATCCTTCCTATTATTATAGATGGACGCTTATGGTTTGCAAACCTTTTGACACCTATATTGCTGAATGCGCTGAACAAATCCGTCGTCGGCACACTATTCACCACCATCCCATTGATGCTGAAATGGTACTGGCCGCCAATAGCCCCTTTGAATTGCGACCCCATCCACCCGCCAATGGCGGTAAATACCATTATGGCGCCCTGCTCATTCACGGCTTGCTGGATAGCCCGTTTTCATTGCGTGATGTGGGCGCGCATCTACAACAGGCGGGCGTTTTGTCACGCGCCGTATTATTGCCAGGCCATGGCTCTTGTCCCGACGATTTACTTTCTGTCAAACATGATGAGTGGATTAACACGGTGCGTTATGGCATCGAAACATTGCGTCAGGAGGCGGAAGCTATTTTTCTCGTGGGTTTTTCAACTGGCGCGACCTTATCTATCTATCACGCGCTAAACGATGCCAGCATTCAGGGCGTCATTTTAATCGCGCCAGCACTCAAAATCCGCGCGCCGGTCAGCACGATTGTTCGCTGGCCAGTGCTCGCCAATTTCTTTTCGGGTGAAAATAAATGGCTGGCACGAGAAGCTGAAAACAATTATGTTAAATATGAATCCGTGCCATTCAAGCCGGTCATTGAACTGGGCAAATTAATTGAATCGATCAAGCAAATAAAAAAACCACTTGCTTGTCCCACGATGGTCGTCATGAGCCGCCAGGATGAAACCGTGTCGGCGCGAGCGGCGCTACGCTATTTTACGCGCAATACGAATAACGAAAAAAATCGATTTATACTCTATTCAACGCGCAATCATCCTTATCCTGATCAGCGTATTGAAGTACGCGCTTCGATTTATCCCGATCTGCACGTTAGAAAAATGTCGCATATCGCGCTGCCTTTCGCGCCAGACAACCCGCACTATGGACAACATGGTGACTACGAGGAGCATTCCAATCCACTCGCGCCTCAAACCGTCTACGGCGCTTATAATCGCGTTGAAATCAAAATGTATGACCAGTTACGTAAACTGGGTTTGATGAAAAAACGCCGTCAATCACTTACCTATAACCCAGACTTTAGCTACATGGCGGAATCAATTACGCGATTTATTATTACCAGTACGCCACCAATATAAAATAATCATAAACGCGCCGACGGTAATCGCGGCATCTGCCACGTTAAAAATGGCAAAATGCCAATCTTCAAAATGAAAGTCGAGGAAGTCGATGACATATTGATAGGTAAATCTGTCCCACACATTCCCTAGCGCGCCACCCAGCACCAGACTTAACGCGATCCCCAGCCACCAGTTACGTCTGGGCAAGGTAAACAACCAGCCCAAAATCATGACAGACACCGTTAGCGCGAAAATAATAAACATCAGATTTTGCCAACCGGATGCGGAATGCAGAAAACTAAACGCGGCGCCCGTGTTACGCGTCAAGGTTAAATTAAACACGGGCAAAATAGTCAGCGGTTCATAATACGCTAAATGCGCGGCGACCCATAACTTGCTGTAATAATCGAGCAAAATAACGATCACCGTCACCCACAGCCAGCACAACCCTGATTTGGGAATTTCCTTAAGCATAATGTCGCTCCTCTCCTGGACCTGCTACATTTTCCACACATCGACCACATAAACCGGGGTATTGCGCGTTAGCATTCACATCGCTGCGCCGGTGCCAGCATCGTTCGCATTTTGGCTGTGTGGTAGGCACCACACTCAAGCTTAAACCAGCAACGTCGGTCACTATCGTATCTATCGGGCCAGCATGCTCGGCAACCACCTTGGCCGCGGACGTAATCAACACAAAACGCAACTCATCTTCCAGCGCGTCCAGCTGGTTTTTTAAATGTGGGCCGCAATATAAGGTGACTTCCGCTTCCAGCGCGGAACCCATTTTACTTTCGCCACGTTGTTTTTCGATTTCCTTGTTTACTGCGTCGCGCACCAGACGCACTTTTTCCCAGTATTCAGCGTTCATCGTTTCAAACTCGGGCAACGGCGCCAGATTTTCATACCAGGTGGTAAGCAGCACCGAGTCTTCTTCTGTACCTGGCAAATAACGCCAGATTTCTTCCGCAGTAAAACTCAAAATAGGCGCGAGCCAGCGCACCAGCGCGTGCGCAATATGATACAACGCGGTTTGCGCCGAGCGTCTGCCATTGCTATTGGTCGCCATGGTGTATTGACGGTCTTTGATGATATCCAGATAAAAACCGCCCAGCTCCGTGACGCAAAAATTATGTAGCTTCTGCACCACTAAATGAAACTGATAATCGTTATAGGCTTCCTGAATTTCATTTTGTATCGCCAGTGTTTTATGCACGATCCAACGATCCAGCATGATCATGTCTTCTGGTTTGAGCATATGATTTTTAGGATCAAAACCGTGCAAGTTCGCTAGCAGAAAACGTGCGGTGTTGCGAATGCGTCTATACATTTCTGATATACGCGTCAGCAATTCTTTTGAGCCGGTGATTTCGGCGCGATAATCCACCGAGGCAACCCACAAGCGCAGCACATCCGCACCCATGGTTTTGATGACTTCTCCTGGTTCAATGCCATTGCCCGCGGATTTCGACATCTTGCGACCTTCGGCGTCGACGACAAAACCATGTGTTAACACTTCTTTATAAGGCGCGATGTTGTTGATAGCGGTAGAAGTTAATAGCGCCGACATAAACCAGCCGCGATGCTGATCGGAGCCTTCCAGATAAATATCAGCGGGAAATTGCAATTCGGGACGCACTTTCAGCACACATTCACTGGTGACACCCGAATCAAACCACACATCGAGCACATCATTAATTTTGGTGTAATGATCAGCGTCTGCGCCTAATAACTCTTTGGCATCCAGCGCAAACCAGCCTTCAATCCCCTGTTTTTCCACACGCTGTGCGACTTGCTCCATTAACTCTAATGTTTTGGGGTGCAACTCACCTGTGTCTTTGTGTACAAATAAGCTCAGTGGAATACCCCATGCACGCTGACGCGAGATACACCAATCCGGGCGATTTTGCACCATGCCGTATATACGTGAACGCCCCCAGTCGGGTAGCCACTCCACACGGTCAATCGCTTCTAACGCAGATTGACGCAAGCCTTTTTTATCCATGCTGATAAACCATTGTGGCGTGGCACGGAAAATAAGCGGTGTTTTATGACGCCAGCAATGTGGATAGCTATGATTGATCTTGCCTACGAATATTAACACGCCTTTTTCTTTTAGCACCTCGATGACTTTTTCATTCGCTTTGCTGACATGCAATCCCGCGAAGAGTGGTGTGTCTTTCTTAAAACAGCCATCGTCACCAACCGGATTAAACATCGGCAGTTTGTACACCAGACTCATCTGATAGTCATCTTGTCCGTGCGCAGGCGCGGTGTGCACCGCGCCAGTACCGGTTTCAACTGTTACGTGTTCGCCTAACACAACAGGTACTTGTTTGTCATAGAAAGGATGATTGAGCTTAACTCCTAATAATTTTTCGCCCGTGGTGTGACCAATAACGCGATAATTTGTCACGCCTGCACGTTGCATGACAGCGGGCAATAACGCTTCTGCCACCAGCAAACATTCTTTTTCATCACACTCCACCAGCACATAATTTAGCAGAGGATTTAATGCCACCGCTTCATTAGCCGGCAATGTCCAGGGTGTAGTGGTCCAGATAGGAATACTGATCGCACCCTTGCCTTCCTGAATATCGGCAAAGCGTGACAGAAAATCTTTTTCATCCACGATGCTAAAACGCACATCCAGTGAAGATGAAACTTTATCGGCGTATTCCACTTCCGCTTCCGCGAGTGCGGAGGCACAATCCAGACACCAGTGCACGGGTTTCAAACCGCGCTGCAAATGTCCGTTAGCGACGATTTTCGAAAGCGAACGGATAATATTCGCTTCGTAATGAAAATCCATGGTGATATAAGGGTTCTGCCAGTCGCCTGTCACGCCCAGACGCATAAATTCCGCGCGCTGTATATCAATTTGCGAAGTGGCGTAATCGCGACATTTTTGTCTGAATTCTGTCGCGGAAATTTTATGTCCTGGCTTGCCAAATTTTTTCTCGACATTTAATTCGATTGGTAATCCATGACAGTCCCAACCAGGCACATAGGGTGAATCAAAACCACTTAATGTTTTGGATTTAACGATGAGATCTTTTAAAATTTTATTGACGGAGTGACCAAGATGAATATGACCGTTCGCGTAAGGCGGGCCATCATGCAGAATGAATTTTTTTCTGCCTTTACCGACTTCGCGTAATTTCGTGTAAATCTGCATATCTTGCCATTTTTGCAAAATTTCCGGCTCGCGCTGCGCCAGATTCGCCTTCATAGGAAAATCGGTTTGCGGCAAGTTTAATGTGTTTTTATAATCGCTTTTTTTATCTTCACTCATGGCATTTTACCTTTAAAATATTCTCTTGCTGCTTCCACATCTCGCGCGATTTGCTCTTTTAGCAGTTCAAGCGAGGGGTAACGTTCTTCTTCACGCAATTTTTGACAGAATTCCACTTCGATATAGCGACCATAGATATTCTGGTTAAAGTCTAACAAGTGTACCTCTAGCAGGGTGCGGGTGCCACCTACTGTTGGCCGGGTGCCGATATTAGCGACCCCAGGCAGCGGTTTATCACTCAAACCGCGCATATAGACCGTGAATATCCCTTTCACCGGCGTTAAACGACGGTGCAGATGGATATTGGCGGTGGGAAAGCCCAATTGTGTACCTAACGCATCGCCGTGCCGCACCCTGCCTTGCATGGTATAGGGGCGCCCTAATAACTGGCTGGCTAATGCCAAATCGTCCTGCATGAGCGCCTTTCGTACGCGGGTGCTGCTGACCCGCTCGCCTGCCAGCTCAAACGTCGGCATGGCTGCCAGGCTAAAGCCTAGTTCTTTGCCCTTGGTCGCTAATAGTTGAAAGTCACCCTCGCGCCCTTTGCCGAAGCGAAAATCATCCCCAATCACAATATGGCATGGGTATAAGGCTTGTTGCAACAGACTTACGAAATCACTTGCGGATAAATCCGCAAGTGACTGATTGAATTCCAGTATTACGATGTTGTCAATACCAGTTTTAGCTAGCTGGGTATATTTTTCTCTTAAGCGGGTAATGCGAGGAATAGTGAGCTTATCGCCAGCAAAAAACTCGAAGGGATGGGGTTCAAAGGTGATGACAGTAGAGCTGACATCCCGCTTTTTTGCTTCTTTGATCACTTCTTCCAATAGCGCCTGATGACCTAAATGCACCCCATCGAAATTGCCGATTGTTAGCACCCCACCCCGGGTGCTGGGTGACAGATTGTACAGGAATCTGATCAGTTTGGCTGGCATATTCACACTCGTTTTAGCGAGAGGAAACTGTATGATAATTGGCTGAAATTTGCTAGTATTTGTGTAGCCCGGGTGCGTTTTTTTGCACCCGGGGAGCTGAGTTTAAACAAAGC